>DASWUT010000893.1:0-4032 GCA_036401455.1 Gemmatirosa sp.
CGGGCAGCGCTGCCGGCCGCGACGCGACGACATCCGCCGACGGCGAGGTCTCGAGGTTCACCCGCCCGCCAGCCATGAAGAGTCGCGTGAACTCGCCGGGCGCGCCCGGGCTGCCGCTCCGGAACTCGACGGCCTGCGGCGGCTCGGCCCCCTCCGCGACCGCGTCGGCCACGCCGTCGCGCGCCCCCGTGCGCTCCGCGATCCACGCGGGGAACGACTGCAGCCCTGGCAGAAACTCCGTCACGACCGCGTACCCCGCGGGGAGCGTCGCGGTCTCGAGCACGCGCGCCTTGTCCGCGTCCGGGAGGCGCGCCAGCTGGCGGCCGAGCACCTCGACGGCGTCCGGGCCGGCGTCGTCCATGACGTGCACCATCACCACGCGCCCCGTCGTGAGCTCCTGCGCGTTGTGCGTCCGCATGCCGTCGGCCCGCCCGACGATCTTGAGCAGGCGGTAGCGGTGATCGAAATCGTTGCCGGACATGGTATGGAAAGAGGGCCGGGCGGCGGGGGTAGGACGGCGTGTACTGTTCTCCCCCGCAGATACCGCAAGCGACGCGGGACGCGATCAGCGCCCGCCCCTTGCCCGCTCCCTCGCCCCAGCCTCGACCGCAACATGCGCGCCTCGCCACTTCCTCCAACCTCGGCCCGCGTCGTCTGGGAGGAGGGGATGTACCTCGCTCCCCACCACTTCCAGGCGCAGCGGCGGCACGTCGAGGACGGGGTGGCCGGCGCGATCGCCGCACTCTTTCCCTTCGCGTGGGGGGTGTCGAGCGTCGCCCTCGATACCGAGGCGCTCGCCAACGGGACCCTCGCCGTCACGCGCGCACGCGGGATCCTTCCCGACGGCACGCCGTTCAACGTCCCGGACGCCGACACCGCGCCACCGCCGCTCGCCCTCGCCGCGCACTTCTCGCCGGCGCGCGACGCACAGCTCGTCCATCTGGTGCTGCCGCCGTGGCGTCGCGATGGCGCGAACGTGGCCGATCCGGACGCCCTCGTCGAGGGCGAGGCAACGCCGTTCGAACGGTCCGACCGTGGTGCCCCGCGGTACGTCGCCGTCCCCCGCGAGGTCGTCGACGAGGCATCGGGACGCGACGCGGCGCCCGTACGCTTCGCCGCGAAGAACCTCGCGCTCGCCCTCGACGACGCGCTCCCCGAGGAGGCGGTCCACCTGCCACTCGCGCGCGTCCGGCGCGACGGGGCCGGGCGATTCGTCGAGGACGACACGTTCGTTCCCCCCGCCCTCACCTATGCCGCGAGCGCGCGGCTCGTCGCCCTCCTCGGTGCGGTCGTCGGGATGCTCGACGCCAAGGGCGCCGCGCTCGCCGCGACGCTGCCGCAGCTTGGCGTCGGCCCGGACGCGGCGGCCGCGGGTCCATCGGCCTACGCGGGCAACGAGGTCGCGACGCGCTGGCTGCTGTACGCCGTGCGATCGGCGGACGCACCGCTCCGGCACCTGCAGGCCATCCGGCACGCCCACCCCGAGCAGCTCTGGCGCGAGCTGTCGCGGCTGGCCGGCGCGCTCTGCACGTTCTCGCTCACGACGAGCCCGCGCGATCTGCCGGTCTACGCGCACGACGACCTCGCCGGGTGCTTCGGCGCGCTCGAGCGTCACCTCCGCACGCACCTCGACGTCGTCGTCGCGTCGTCGGCCGTGGTCGTCCCGCTCGCGCGCACGAGTGACGTGCTGCACACGGCCACGGTGGTCGATCCCCGCTGCTTCGCGCCGGGCGCACGCTGGTTCCTCGGCGCGACGGCCGCGCTCGCGCCGGCGGAGGTCGCCGCGCGCGTGCCGCGCCTCGTGAAGGTGTGTGCCGAGAAGTACGTGCTCGAACTCGTGCGCCGCGCGTATCCCGGCCTTGCGGTGCACCACACGCCCGCGCCGCCGGCGGAGCTCGCGCCGCGGCCCGGGGTGTCGTATTTCGAGCTGACGATCGCGGGACCCTGCGGCCAGGGACTGCAGGAGACGCGTGAGATCGGGGTGTACGTGCCCGACGGGCTGCCCGACGCCGCGCTTCAGCTGGTCGTGCTCGTGCCCGGCTGATCGGACCACACGCGCGATCCGGTATTCCGGGGCATGGCCGCTTCCTCGCCCGCCACGTTTCCCGCCGCTGGCGCTCCTGCCGCCGGCGCCCCAGCCGTCGGCACGGGCCGGCTCGCCGCCGCGTTTCAGGAAGTGTTCACGGCGATCGCGCGGCTGCGAACCGACCGGCAACCGGTGCAGGACGGGGCCGCGTTTCGCGCGCACATGCTGGACCTGCTGACCCGCGCCGACGGTGACGCGCGCGGGGCCGGCTACGATCCCGCCGACGTGCGACTGGCGGGGTTCGCGGCCGTCGCCCTCCTGGACGAGAGTGCACTCAACGCGCGGCAGCCCGCGCTCGCGGACTGGGCGCGCCGACCGCTGCAGGAAGAGCTGTTCGGCAACCACCTCGCGGGCGAGTGGTTCTACCAGCATGTCGAGCAGCTGCTCGCGCGGCCGGATTCGCCGCAGCTGGCCGACGTGCTCGAGGTGCACCAGCTCTGCCTGCTGATGGGTTTCCGCGGACGCTACGGGTCGCACGACGCCGGCGCGGTGCACGCGGTGGCGTCGCGCATCGCCGAACGGATCGCGCGGCTGCGCGGTCCCGCGGGGGACCTCGTGCCGGGATGGCGGCCGCCAGACGACGCCGTGGTCGTCCGTGATCCGTGGGTGCGCCGCCTGACGATCGGGGTCGCCGCGGCCGCGGTGTTCGCCGGCGCGATCTGGGGCGCCGCGGCGCTCTCGGTGGGCACGGCGGCGGCGGACGTGCGGTCGCTCGGCGTGGGGCCCGGCACCCTGCCGTAGGCGTGATCGGTCCCGGCTGCGCACCCGGTATTTCCGGGCATGACCCGCAGCCCGCAAACGCGCTGGATCGCCGCGCTCGCCGCGCTCCTCCTGTTCCTTCTCTCGGCGTGGCTCTTCGGCTCCGCGCTGGTCCTGACCGACGCCGAACGCACGGTCCTCCGGGTGGGGCTCGTGGTGTTAGGCGTTCTCGCGGCAGCGGCCCTCCTGTGGTGGCTGCGCCCGTCGGCCGCGCCGACCCCCGCGCCTAACCCGACGAAGGACGACGCCCTCGGCGCGCTCACCGCCGCCCGCGCGCGGCTGCCGCGTGGCGCGTTCGACGCCCGGCCGCTCGTCCTCATCGTCGGCGCGACAGGCAGCACCAAGACGACGATCGTCGCACGCTCGGGAACCGATCCGGCGCTCCTCGCCGGCGACGCGCCGGTGCTCGGTCCCGGGGACGCCGCGCCACCGACCGCCGCGGCCAACGTGTGGGCGGCCGGCGACGCGGTGGTCGTCGAGCCGAGCGGGGCGGTGTTCGCCGACCCGGCGCGGTGGCGCGCATTCGTGCGCGCCCTGCGGGCACCACGCCTCGCGGCCGCCGTCGGGCGCGCCGAGCCGGCGGCGCGCGCCGCGGTGCTCTGCGTGCCGTGCGACGTGTTCTACGGCGACGACGCGGGCGCGGGGGCCGAGCAGCTGGCGCGCATGGCGCGCGAGCGGCTGGCCGAGGCCGCGCGCGAGTTGGGGCTCGCGCTCCCGGTCTACGTGCTGCTGACCAAGGCCGATCGGATCCCGCAGTTCGAGCCGTGGGCCGCCCCGTTCACGCGCGACGAGGTGCGAGCACCGTTAGGCATCGCGTTCCCCTTCGACGCCGCCGCGGGCGGGGCGAGTGGGACCGGAGGCTACGCGGAGCGTGTCACGCCGCGACTCGAGGCGGCGTTCGCCGGGATCGCGGGGTCGCTCGCCGCACGGCGGCTCGACCTGATGGGACGCGAGGGCGTCGCCGGACGGCGGCTCGCCGCGTACGAGTTTCCGCGCGAGGTCGCGAAGCTCGCGCCCGCCGCGACGCGCTTCCTCGCCGAGGTTTGCCGGCCGGTGTCGTTAGGCGCCGCACCGCAACTGCGCGGCGTGTACCTCGTCGGCGCGCGACCGGTGCTGGTCGGCGACGCGACCGGCAGTGCGTCGAATGGCGTCGGCGCGGCCGCGGCGGCCCCCGCGCTCGCCACCGC
>DASWUT010000894.1:0-1541 GCA_036401455.1 Gemmatirosa sp.
ACCCGAGATGGCCACGCGCGTGGCAGTGCCGGGGAGGTTGACGCCGACCGACCCCGCGCGGGCCACCCCGCGGTCGGAACGACCGGGCCACCGCCGCTCGACCAGCTGCCCCCCGGACACGTTGAACACGAGGTGGACGGCTTCGGCCGCGCTCAGGTCGACGTCGGCCCCCCCGTGACGCCAGCGCCCGACCGCGGCGAGCGCGTGGCGCCCGCGGCCGACCTCCCGCAACACCCGCGGCGGCCCGAGCGCGGATGCGAGCGTGTCGACGTCGCGCATACGGACCACCGGTTAGGCGACCGCGCCCCGAGGCGCGGTCGCGATGCCGGCCCGCACCTGGGACGTGGGCCGTCGAGCGCTCACGAACTGACCGGCCATGGGACGTTCCTCTTCCGTGAAGGAAAAGGACGCACTGGAGGCCGATCCCCTGAGTGGGATGGGGCTTGTACGAGCGCGAAGACTCCGCCACCCGGACTACCGACCGGGCTGTGACTTTCGCACGTCCGCCTTCACCCTGCCGCATTTAGCTCCCGAAAAGCAAGCCCCCACCGTCGCCGTCGCGCGTGCGAGTGACGAACGTTTCCCAATGCTGGGCCATCTCTTCGTCGCGGAGGCCGGCGCCGCCGCGGCGCTCATAAGACACATACTCGTCGCCGCGTTGATCTCTTGTTCGCGGTCGGGGTCGACCACCCGGTGTCGAGTGCGCGGCCGCGCGAACGACTCGGCTGGCGCCCGACGCGGGCGGAGGCGCCGATCGTGCCCCGCGCGCGGCCCGTCGCACCGGAGCCTCTGGCCCGAGCCGGTCGGGGTCGTTTCTGCGCGTCACCACACCAAGCGTCAATAGATCGGCCCGGACGGCGTGCGGTCGCGTTTCGCGACCGCCGGCGGTCGCCGGCGCCCCGTGTCAGAACGTGAGCAGTGGAGACGGACCGGCCTAACACGGTCCTTCACGCCGCCGTGCCGCGCGCTCGGGCGGCGTAACGCGGGCGAGCCGGATGTGCGACGGCACGTGGCGGTAGGGCGTGGACCGCGACACGTGCAGCGCCCCGCAGATCTCGTCAATCGGCCGGAGCGGGTCGGCGAGCAGCACCCGCGCCATCTCCAGCTGCGTGTCGCTCATCGCGCGCGGGCGCCCGCCCATGCGCCCGCGGGCACGCGCGGCGGCAAGGCCCGCTTTCGTGCGCTCGCGGATCAGGTCGCGCTCGAACTCCGCCAGCGCGCCGAAGATGTGGAAGACGAGCTTGCCGCCGGTGGTCGTCGTGTCAATCGCTTCGGTGAGCGAGCGGAAGCCCACGCCGATGGCGTCCAGCGCGGTCACTTGAGCGATCAGATGGCGCAGCGTCCGACCGAGGCGGTCGAGGCGCCACACCACCAGCGTGTCGCCAGCCCGGACGTAGTCCAGGGCCGCCGCGAGCCCCACGCGCTCCTCGACCGCGCCGCTCACGACGTCGCTGAACGTGCGTCCGCAGCCTGCCACTGTGAGCGCATCCTGCTGGAGCGCGAGCGACTGCTCGGCCGTCGAGACGCGGGCGTAGCCAACT
>DASWUT010000895.1:0-2024 GCA_036401455.1 Gemmatirosa sp.
ATCCGCGACGCCGCCGCGGAGCTTCCGAACGCCGTGGCCGTCGGCGTACCCGAGGGCTACGCCTACTACGGCCTCTACCCCGAGACGTACGCCGCAGCGGCGCGGCAGTTCGCCGCGCGCGTGGGGCCGCCGCGCGCGCTCGTCGTCGGGATTCGCGGGATCGGCGCGGGGCTCGCCGCCGTCGTCGCCGACACGCTCGGCCGGCGCGGCGTGGACGTGCAGAGCGTCACCGTCCGCCCGCGGGGCCATCCGTTCGACCGCGCGCTCGCGCTGGACGACGGGTTGGACCGGTGGGTGCGCGAGTACGCGACGCGCCCCGGCGCGTGGGTCGCGATCGTCGACGAGGGGCCCGGACTCAGCGGGTCGTCGCTCAGCGGCACGGCGGCAGCGCTCGCCGAGCGTGGATTCGACGACGCGCGCATCGTGCTCTTCCCGAGCTGGGACACCGACGGCAGCGGCTTCGTCAGCGAGGCGGCGCGCGCACGGTGGGCCAAACACCGCCGCTTCGTGGCGAGCTTCGAGGACGCCGTGTTGGCCCGCGGCGGACCGCGCTGGCCAGCGCATGGCGACGGACCGCTCGACGATGTTGGCGGTGGCGCGTGGCGCGACCGGCACTGGAGCTCCGACGACCCCGACCGCCCCGCGATCCACCCGCAGCACGAGGCCCGCAAGTACCGCCACGCGGCGCCTGACGGCGAGACGGGTCCGGTGTGGCACACCTTCGCCGGGCATGGGCGGTACGGGCGGGCGCGCGCAGCGCTGGCGACGCGGCTGGCCGAGGCGGGCTTCGGACCGCGCGTGCTCGGGCTGCGGCGCGGGTTCTTGGCGACCGCGGAGCACGCCGGCCGGCCGCTGACGAAGGCTGACGCCACGCCCGACGTGCTCGATGCGATGGCGCGCTACCTCGCCTGGCGCCGCCGCGAGCTGCCGGGCACGCGCACCGTCTCGCTCGAGGCGCTGCACCAGATGGTCGGCCACAACGTGAAGCTCGCGATGGGCGACGCGATGGCGGAGCGAGCGCTCGGCGTCGCGCGCCTGACGCCCGCGCTCGATGCGGCGCCGGTCGTCGCGATCGACGGACGGATGCAGCCACACGAGTGGGTGCGCGGGCCGTCGGGACTGATCAAGACCGACGGTCACGCGCACGGCGACGACCACTTCCTCCCGGGCGCGCAGGACGTCGCGTGGGATGTGGCCGGCGCGTGCGTCGAGTGGGAGCTGACGCCGGAGGCGCGGGCGCGATTGGTCGACACGTACGCCGCCGCGGCAGACGACGCGGGCATCCACGACCGACTGCCGTTCCACGAAGTGGCCTACCTCGCCTTCCGGCTCGGCTACGCCACACTCGGCGCGCAGGGGCTCGGTGACCACGTCGACGCGGCGGGACTTCGCGGCGCGGCCGACCGGTACGCCGCCGCGCTCCGTGCGCGGCTCGCCGACGCGCCCTGACCGCGCACCGTGGCGGAACGCGTGCGCCCCATCGACTGGCGCGAGTGGCGGCTGGTCGTGTTCGACGCCGACGACACGCTGCGCACGACGCTCGTCGCGGGGCAGCCGTGCCCGCGCGCGTCGGGCGAGTGGGCGCTGCTACCCGGCGTGCGGGACGCGCTCGCCGGGGTGCCGTGGGGCAGCCCCGGCGCGCCCGCGCTCGCGATCGCGTCCAACCAGGACCAGATCGCCTACGGACACCTCACCGAAGCGACGTCACGTCGACTGTTGGGCGACGCGGCGGAGGCGGCGAGCGGGCACCGGCCGCCGGACACGCTGCTCCTGCTCTGTCCGCACGCGTTAGGCGTCGCGTGCGCGTGTCGCAAGCCCGCTCCCGGCATGCTGCGCGCGGCGATGCGCCACGCGAACGCGTCGCCACACGAGACGCTCTTCGTCGGCAACGCGGCGAGCGACGCGGCGGCCGCGCGCGCCGCGGGGGTGACGTTCGCGTGGGCATGGGACGCGTTCGACGCGCGCGAACGTTCGCTCCGCTCGGGCATGATGCGCCGCGTGCGTCCCGATTCCTGTCTCGCCTC
>DASWUT010000896.1:0-5199 GCA_036401455.1 Gemmatirosa sp.
CCAGCGCCGGGCTCGCCTCGAGCGAGCCCGGCGCGCGACTTGAAGGGGTGGGGACGGGCGCACCATGCGCGCTACTTTCCCCCGCCATGACCGAACTCCCTGCCAGCGCCCAGTCTGCGAGCGCCATCCCCGACCGCCGGCGCGCGCGACCTGCGCCGAGCGCGCCCGCGTTCCCGCCGATCGTCGTCGACGCCGTAACGCCCGCCGTCGACGGCGGCCGGTTCGCCGCCAAGCGCCTCGTCGGCGAGACGGTCACCGTCGGCGCCAACGCGTTCAAGGACGGCCACGACAAGCTGCGCGCCCGCGTACGCTACCGCGGCCCGGCCGGCCCGTCGGGCGAAGCCGCCGAGTGGCGCACCGCGCCGATGCGCTACGACGACGCTACCGATCGCTGGACGGGCGCGTTCACGGTCGACGCGATCGGCACGTGGACCTACACGGTCGAGGCATGGACCGACACGTTCGAAACGTGGCGCTCCGGGCTCGGCAAGAAGTTCGAGGCGGGGCAGGACGTCTCGGTCGAGCTGATCGAAGGAAGCCGCCTCGTCGACGCGGCCGCGCGCCGCACGCGTTTCGGCGCCGGCCGCCGCGCGCTCGAGGCCGCGGCGCGCGCGCTCGGCGACGTCGTCCAGGACATGCACGTGCGCGTCGAGGCGGCGCTCGCCCCCGAGCTACGCGCGGCGATGGCCGAGTACGCGCCGCCCGCGGACCTCACGCCGTACGCGCGCGAACTGCCGCTGCTCGTCGAGCGTCGGCGCGCCGGCTTCGCGGCCTGGTACGAGTTCTTTCCGCGATCGGCGACGAGCGACCCGGCCGTGCACGGCACGTTCCGGCAGGCGGAGGAGATGCTGCCGCGGATCGCCGCGCTCGGCTTCGACGTCGTCTACCTGCCGCCCATTCACCCCATCGGCGTCACCTTCCGCAAGGGCAAGAACAACGCGCTCGAGGCCGGCCCCGACGACGTCGGCAGCCCGTGGGCGATCGGCGGCGAGGCGGGCGGCCACACCGCGGTCCATCCGCAGTTAGGCACGATCGAGGACTTCGATCATTTCGTCGCCCGCGCCGCGGAACTCGGCCTCGAGGTCGCGCTCGACTACGCGCTGCAGTGCTCGCCCGACCACCCGTGGGTCAAGGAGCATCCTGACTGGTTCCGCGCGCGCGCCGACGGCACGATCGCCTATGCGGAGAACCCGCCGAAGAAGTACCAGGACATCTACCCGCTCGACTTCTGGACGGCCGACCGCGAGGCGTTGTGGAACGCGTGCCGCGACGCACTGCTCTTCTGGGCGGAGCACGGCGTGCGCACGTTCCGCGTCGACAACCCGCACACCAAGCCGTTCGCGTTCTGGGAGTGGGCGATGGCCGAGGTGCGGCGCACGTACCCGGACGTGGTGTTCCTGGCCGAGGCGTTCACGCGGCCCAACAAGATGCTGCACCTGGCCAAGGCGGGCTTCTCGCAGTCGTACACGTACTTCACGTGGAAGACCGAGAAGTGGCAGATCGAGCAGTGGCTCGCCGAGTTCCTCTCGCTCGAGGTCACCGAGTATCACCGCGGCAACCTGTTTCCCAACACGCCCGACATCCTGCACGAGTCGCTCGTCGAGGGCGGCCGGCCGATGTTCCGGCAGCGATTGATCCTCGCCGGGACGCTGAGCCCGGTGTGGGGGATGTACAGCGGCTTCGAACTGTGCGAGAACGTCCCGGTGCGGCCGGGGAGCGAGGAGTACCTCGACAGCGAGAAATACCAGATCCGCGTGCGTGACTACGCGCAGCCGGGGAACCTCGACGCCGACATCCTGCGCCTCAACCGCATCCGCCACGCCGAGCCGGCACTGCAGCGACAGGACAATCTGACGTTCCATCCGATCAGCGACGACCGGATGCTGTTCTTCCGCAAGGCGGGGGAGGAGGGGGTCGACGCCGACATCCTGGTCGCGGTGAACCTGGACCCGCACGCGGTGCGCTACGCCTGGGTCGAGGTGCCGATCGCGGCGATGAACATCGGGCCCAACGAGTCGTACGAGGTCGAGGACCTGCTGACCGGGGCGCGGTACACGTGTCGCGGCGCGCACAATTTCGTGCGGCTCAATCCCTGGCACGAGCCGGCGCACGTGCTGCGCGTGGCGCCGCGGGCGCCGCGCTGGCGGCCGCCGACGCCCGGGCTGGACACCGACGCGCGCGGGCACCACGTCCCCGACCCGTCGCCGACGGCGGCCGCGGGTTCGACGCCCGCCGCGTGATTCGGGTGTAAGGACGGGTGGACCCCCGCGTACGCGGGGGTCCACCCGTCCCGACACCGCACCGTTCGACCACACGACCTACATGACCGTCGTCGCCCCCGCCTCCGCCCCCGCCGCACCGGCCGCCGTCAACGCCGATCCGCTCTGGTACAAGGACGCCATCATCTACCAGCTGCACGTCAAGGCCTACCGCGACGGCAACGGCGACGGCTACGGTGACTTTCGCGGCCTGCTCGACAAGCTCGACTACGTGCAGTCGTTAGGCGTCGACACGCTCTGGTTGCTGCCGTTCTATCCGTCGCCGCTCAAGGACGACGGCTACGACATCGCCGACTACAAGGGCGTTCACCCACAGTACGGCACCGTCGACGACTTCCGGCGCTTTCTCGATGCCGCGCACGCGCGCGGGCTGCGCGTGATCACCGAACTCGTCATCAACCACACGAGTGACCAGCACCCGTGGTTCCAGCGCGCGCGCACCGCGCCGAAGGGAAGCCCCGAGCACGACTGGTACGTGTGGAGCGACGACCCCAACAAGTACGCGGGAACGCGCATCATCTTCACCGACACCGAGACCAGCAACTGGACCTGGGACCCGGTGGCGCAGCAATTCTTCTGGCATCGATTCTTCTCGCATCAGCCCGATCTCAACTTCGACAACCCCGAGGTGCTGGAGGCGGTCATCGACGTGATGCGTTTCTGGCTCGACATGGGCGTCGACGGGCTGCGTCTGGACGCGATTCCGTACCTGATCGAGCGCGACGGCACCAACTGCGAGAACCTGCCCGAGACGCACGTCGTGCTCAAGAAGCTGCGTGCGGCGATGGACGCGGAGTACACGGGGCGCATCTTCCTCGCCGAGGCCAACCAGTGGCCGCCGGACGTGCGACCGTACTTCGGTGACGGGGACGAGTGTCACATGGCGTTCCACTTTCCCGTGATGCCGCGCATGTACATGGCGGTCGCGCGGGAGGACCGCTCGCCGATCGTCGAGATCATGGCGCGCACGCCGGCCATCCCGCCCGATTGCCAGTGGGCCGTCTTCCTGCGCAACCACGACGAGCTCACGCTCGAGATGGTGACGGACGACGAGCGCGACTACATGTACCGCGAGTACGCCAAGGACCCGCGGATGCGGATCAACGTCGGCATCCGACGCAGGCTCGCGCCGCTGATGGGTAACGACCGGCGCAAGATCGAGCTGATGAACGTGCTGCTGATGACGCTCCCCGGCACGCCGATCTTGTACTACGGCGACGAAATCGGCATGGGCGACAACGTCTACCTCGGCGATCGCAACGGCGTACGCACGCCGATGCAGTGGAACGGCAGCTGGAACTCGGGCTTCTCGGAGGCCGACGCGGCGGCGCTCTACCACCCCGTGATCATCGACCCGCCGTACGGCTTCCAGGCGGTCAACGTGATGGCCCAGGAGCGCACGACGGCGAGCCCGCTGCGATGGACGCGCCGCGTGATCGAAGCGCGCCGCCGCTCGAAGGCGTTCGGGCGCGGGACGATCGAGTTCCTCAACCCGGAGAATCGCCGCGTGCTGGCGTTCCTCCGCGAGTACGAACACGACACGATCCTCATCGCCTGCAACCTCGGCCAGAGCACCGAGCCCGGCGAACTCGATCTCGCGCGCTTCGCGGGACGGCGCCTCGTCGACCTCTGGAGCGGGCGGCCGTTCCCGATGATCAGCGAGCGGCCGTACGTCCTGACGTTCGCGCCGTACGGCTACTTCGCGTTCCGCATCGAGCCGTCGAGTGCGGAAGACGCGACGTCCAACGCGACGTCCAACGCGACGTCCAACGCGACGTCCGGGGCGCCGTGAGCCCCTGGGAGCGAGCGCGCGACGTTCTGGACGAAGCTGCAGTGACGGCCTACGTCGCGCAGCAGCGGTGGGCGGGCGCGAAGGGCGCCACGCTCGCCGACGTGCGCATCGAGGCGCTCGTGCCGCTCGACGCGATGGACGCGTTCGCGGCGGCGCGGCCGGCCGCCGTCGCGGTCGTCCGCGCCACGCTCGGTGGCGCGCCGGTACGCTACCACCTCCCGCTCGCGACCCGCGACGCGCCCGGTGCCGGGGCAGGCGACGGCGGCGGAGCGAACGTGATCGTCCACGCGGACCAACCAGCGAGCGCGATCATTGACGGCGTGCAGGACGCGGCGTACCGGGCCGCGCTGCTGGCCGCGTGCGCGGCCGGGGCGTCGACGGACTCGGCCGACGGCGACAGCCGGACGCTGCGCTGGGCGGCCACGCGCGTGCGGCCCGGCGGGGCGCTGGCCGGCGCGGACGCGTGGCTGGACGATGCCGGGGAGGTCGTCGCGGCCGCGGCCGCCGCGCGCGTCGGATCGGCGGAGCAGAGCAACACGTCGATCCTCTACGGCGGGCGCGCGATCCTCAAGCTGTTCCGCCGGCTCGAGCGCGGCGCGCACCCGGACGTCGAGATCGGCGCGTTTCTGGCCGCCCGCGGATTCCCACACGTACCCGCGCTCCTCGGCACCGTCACGCTCACCGACGCGGATGGGGAGAGCGTCGCAGGAATGCTGCAGGCGCTGGTCCCCGGCGCGGAGGACGCGTGGGCCCACACGGTGCGCGCCGCTGGCGATGCGCTCGCCGGGCGCGGCGCGCTCACCGCGTACGCGGCCGACGCCGAGCGGCTCGGCGACGTGACGCGGGCGCTGCACGACGCGCTCGCGAGCGACCCCGAGCACCCCGATTTCGCGCCCGAGCCCGCGCGGATGGACGACGTCCGGCGCTGGGCGCAGGGCGCGCACGCGGCGTACGATGCGATGCGGCTCGCGGCGGAGTCGGCCGGGACGCGGTTGCCGGATGCGGTGATGGACCGCGCGGGCGCGCTGGAGTACGTCGACGCCATCGCGGCAGCGGCCGCCGACGATGCCGGCGCGGCGATCCGCCACCACGGCGACTACCATCTGGGGCCGGTGCTGCGCGCGGAGG
>DASWUT010000897.1:0-1682 GCA_036401455.1 Gemmatirosa sp.
GCCGGTGCCACCCTCGCCCGCGCCGGCGCTCCCGGCGGCACGGTGAGGACCCCATAGCGCGGTACACTAGCGTTAGGCTCAGACGTTAGGCGTCGCGCTTTCGCGCCCGGCGCCGGGGCAGTATCTTCCCGCATGCCGCCGGACCCGCGCCCCGCCGACGACTCCACCGACGCCCTGCGCGGGCGCGTGCATGACCTGGAGGGCGAGGTCGCACGGCTCACGTTGCGGGTCAAGGACCTGCAGCAGCAGCTCTGGGGCCGCAAGGCGGAGCGTGGGCTCGGCGTCGAGGCGGCGGGCGCGCCGGCCCTCTCCCTGTTCGCGGCGGCGGACGCCACCCTGCCCGCGGCGCTCCCTGAGGCGGTGTTTGCCGGTGCCCCGGCACCCGCGCCGCCTGCGCGGCGCGTTGGGGGCCCGGCGCGGCCCGGGCCGAAGCCCCTCGACCCGGCGCTGGCGCGCGAGGTTATTGTATTGCCCGACCCGCCGGTGGCGGATCGCCGCTGCCCCGTGACCGGCGCGCCGCTCGTCGCGGGCTTCGCCGAGCGGCTGGAGGTGCTCGCCCGCCGCGCGCCGAGCTACTTCGTCAAACGCTATGAGCGCACGGTCTGGGTCAGCCCGGCCAAGAGTGCGCCGCAGGCGACCCCCTGGCCGGCCGACGTGCTGCCGCGCGCGCGCATGCACGTGAGCGTGGTCGCGCACCTCGCCGCCGCGCACTACAGCGAGCACCTGCCGTTCTACCGCATCGAGCAGCAGCTCGCCCGCACCGGCGTGACGCTCGCGCGGAGCACGCAGGTGGCGCTCATGACGCGGCTCGACGCGCTCGTCACACCGCTTGTCGCCCATCTCAAAACGGCCGTGCTCGGGAGCGGCTACGTACACCTGGATGCCACGCCGGTAGACGTGTGCGATCCCGCACGCCCAGGGCGCGCCCGCGAGGCGACCCTCTGGGCCTACCGCGCCCGCAGCGCCGACCCCGCGGTCGAGGGGCTGGTGTGGTTCGAGTACCAGCCGAGCAAGTCGCCCGCGCACCCGCGGGCCGTGCTCGCCGACTACCGCGGCGTGCTGCAGACCGACGGCGCGGCCGGGCTCGACACGCTGGGTGCGCCTAACGAAGTCGTCCACCTCGCGTGTTGGGCGCACGCACGACGGCGATTTATCCAGGCGCTCCGCCTCGGGGAGTCGCGCGCCGGCCCGTACGTGGCGCAGCTCGACCGGCTCTTTCGCTTCGACGCGCGCGCCCGACGCGTCACCCCCGCGCAGCCGGACCACGCCGCCCGCGTGGCGACCTGGCGCGCGCGCTTCAGCATGCCGCTCGCCGAGGCGCTCTTCATGCGCGCCACGGCCGACGGACTCGTGCTGCCGCCGAAGAGCGCGCTCGGGCAGGCGGTGGGCTACTTGCTGGCCCAGCGCCCCCCGCTCATGCGGTGCGTGACGACGCCCGGGGCGCGGCTGGACAACAACGCCGTCGAGAACGCGATCCGCCCCGTGAAGCTCGGCGCCAAGAACTGGCTCTTCGTTGGGCACCCCGACGCGGGCCCGCGGCTCGCCAACCTCTTCACGCTTGTCGAGAATGCGCGGCAGGCCGGCGTCGACGTCGAGGCGTACCTCACCGCGCTCCTCACGCAACTACCGGATCACTCGGTGCGCCGCCTGGGCGCGTGGCTGCCCCGCACCTGGCAGCGGCG
>DASWUT010000898.1:0-1724 GCA_036401455.1 Gemmatirosa sp.
GACTGAACGCCGGGTAGGTGGGGGTAGGCGCGGGCGGGCCCGCGCTTGACGGGGGCCTCGCACTCAGGGGGGAGACGTTGTCGACCCTGAAGTCGCGGGCGCGGTAGACTGTTGGGTGCGCAGCGAAGAAAGGATCGCGTCGCGGTCGCCTAGTTCCCCGGTGGGGCGCAGTCCGATCAGCATGAATACCAGCACGAGCGTGCGCCCGCCGACCGGCCGCGCCCAGAACTCCAGACTCGGTATGCTGCCGTAATCGTGGTACCACGCGTGCCAGGTCAGGCGCGCGACGTGCCAGCCCGCCGTGTCGGCCGCCTCGCGCCGCACTGGGGCGAAGAAGTGCGCCGCCGCGGCCGCGCCGCGGGCTGCTGCGGAGTCGAGGGCCGCGGGCGTAAGGTCCGCGATGTACAACCGGACTTGTGGCGCGCTGCACGGTGCACTCCAAGGGTCACCCCCGAACTGCGCGACGAGTCCGGTGAGTGAGAGCGCCGAGTCCGCCGCAGCCGAGAACTCGCGGGCGAACTCGCCCTTTGCATCGCGCAGCGTGGGAAGCCGGTCGTGCTCGACGATAACGCGGTCGGCAACACTGCCGCGAGGAGTACGCGCGCACCAGTACTGCGGGTAGTACGCCGGCACCGGGCCGCCGAGCCAGAGCGGCGGCACCGCGACCGAAGCACCGAGGGGCTCAACCAGCACGTGCCCGTCGACGAGGCGCGCGGTGTCTGCGGGAGCAAGATGCACCGCGGCCGGCGGGCGCGAGACGGCATAGAGCAGGAACGCGAGAGCGAGCGAGTTCAGTTCCATGTCGGGTGCGCGCGATGCGTTGAACGGGGGAGGCGACGACGAGACGCCGATAACGCGCCTGCTGTCGGGCACCGGAGGCACACGTGGGCCGGCGCGGTCCCGCTCAGGCAACGCACCGGCTCAGCGTCCGTCTTAGTTCGGCTACTGAAGTTGTGTGAACGGGCGAGTAGAGCGGAGAGACATCGGATCGATCGGCGAACTTGAGCACTGCTCCGAGTGGTCCGTCGTATATCCGCCGGCGGGGCGGTCGCACCATCCTGGCAGGCGGTGACGACGCCGGCGAGTGTCAGGGTGGTCGCGCGGCGGCGTGCGAGAGTGTTCAACGGACGTAGCCCCCCTATCCTGGCGATGGGACTCAGCCTAACGGCGCGCGGTCGCCTACCACGCGCGTCTTACAGGGCGGCGGCGAAGGCCACGCCGCCCTGCAGTCACGGACCCCGACACGGCATGCGGGCCACGGTGCAGGCCGCAGCCCGCCCGGTGGTGCCCGCGCCGCCCCGGCGGCGCGGTGGAACGCGCCCGCGCGCAGGCTCGCGCGGACGCCGGTCTACTCGCGTCAGATCGGCTCTAATCCGTGCCGTACCACGCCCACGCTCGGCGCGACCAACTCCAGGCGGGCGTCGGGGCCACCAACGTCGCGGCGCGCCGTGTTCCGCACAAGAGCACCGCGCCGGGCACGTCGATTGAAATGCATTAGTGCGAGAATTGCCCACTCGGCCGACGGTCCCGTTGGCCCCGGCGAGCCGCACCCGGGGTTCAGTGACGGTCGTTACGCCGCCGCGCGGACGACGACGGAACGGTCACCGTCCGGCGCGACCTCGGCCCGGGTTAGGCGACGCCGCGTGCGCCTCGCGACCGCGTGCACGAACAAGCGCGGCGAGGCGGGGCTCGACGGCGAGGCACGGGCGAAACTGCTGGCCTGA
>DASWUT010000899.1:0-2481 GCA_036401455.1 Gemmatirosa sp.
CCGCCGGCCGGGCTCTCCAGCAGCCGCGCCGCGACGCCGCGGCGGCCGAGCGCGGCAACGAGCGCGGCCGCGTTGCGCCGGATCCCGACCGAGTCGCTGGCGAGGTTCGGGATCGCGAGCAGCGCGGCGAACTCGCGCAGCACCTCGTGATCGTGCGCGGCGCGCCACGCGCGCGCGGCGGCGGCCCCGCGGGCCGGCGCCTGCGCGCCCGCGACGCCTCCCCATGCCGCGGATAACGCAGCGGCGCACGCGGCCGCGCACAGCGCCGCGCGGACGGTGCCGCGCAGCGTCACGCCGTGAGCACCAGCGCCTTCAGGAACCCGTCGGGGCGCGTGCGCGTCGCCTCGAGCGCGTCGCCCAACGCGTCGAGCGGGTAGCGGTGCGTGTAGAGCGGCGCGGGGTCGAGCGCGCCCGAGGCGACCGTGTCGACCGCCGCGCGGATGCCGGCGACGTAGACCCGCGGGTCGCGTTCGTGCGCGTTGACGACGTCGAGTCCGCGCCAGTTCCAGAGGAACATGTTCACCTGCCGCGGCCCGTCCTGGTGAAAGCCCGCCACGAGCAGTCGTCCCCGCTCGGCGGTCAGCTCGCCGGCGAGGTCGAGCGGCCACTGCAGACCGACGCATTCGAACACGCGCTCGCAGAACTTTCCGCCGGTCAGCTGCTTGACGCGGTCGATGATGCGCGTGTGGTCGTCCATCGGGACCACGTCGTGCGCGCCGAACTGGCGCGCGACCTCGAGCGAGAACGGACGGCGCGAGACCGCGATCACGCGCGCGCCGGCGTTGGCCGCCAACCGGCAGAGGAGCGCGCCGAGGAAGCCGACGCCGACGACCGCGACGTCCTGCCCCGGGCGGACGTCGGCGCGGGCCATGATGTTCATCGCGCAGCCGAGCGGTTCGCCGGGGAAGGCCACACCGTCGAGCGCGGCGGGAAGCGGCACGACCGCGTCGCCCTTCGCGAGGTCGTGCGTCGCGTAGGCGGCGTAGGAGAGTGCCGCGACGCGCTGTCCGACGGCGAGATCGGTCACGCCCTCGCCTAACGCGTCGATCGTCCCCCACCCCTCGTGCCCCGGATTGCCGGGCGGCGCGGGGTAGGTGAACCACTCGCGTCCTTCCCACATCGGCAGGTTGGACGCGCACACGCCGCTGCCTTCGAGGCGAAGGCGTACCTCGCCCGGGCCGGGCTCGGGGAGCGCGCCCGATTCCACCCTGATCACGCCGGGCGCGGCGAGCACGGCCGCGTGTCGTACGCCGCCTTCGCGGCCGATGCCGTCGTGCCCCGCGTCGACGAGCGTCGCGACCGCGCCCTGGGTCTCGTTCACGCCTGCACCCCCGCGAGCTCCGCCTCCGCCTCTGCCGCCGCGACGCCCGATTCGGCGCTGCCGAGCCAGGCGTGAAGGCGGGCGAGCCCGACGTCGAGAGACGTGCGCGGCGTCCATCCGGTCGCCTCGCCGAATGCGCGTACGTCGCTCACGTACCACTTCTGATCGCCCGTGCGCCACCCCTCGAACGACACCGGCGGCCGGCGGCCGACGAGGGTGCCTAACCGGTCGACCAGTTCGAGCAGCGACGTCGTGTTGCCCGGGCCGCCGCCGATGTTGAACGCGCGCCCGGCCAGTCGCCCAACGTTCGCCCGTGCGAGCAGGAACGCCTCGACGAGGTCGCCGACGAAGAGGACGTCGCGCACCTGTAGCCCGTCGCCGTAGAGCGTGATCGGCTCGCCGCGGAGCGCGCGGATGAGGAAGTGGGCGACCCACCCCTGGTCCTCGGTGCCGAACTGACGCGGGCCGTAGATGCAGCTCATGCGGAACACCACCGCGGGCAGCCCGAACGACCGCGCGTAGTCGCACACGTACTGATCGGCGGTGCCCTTGGAGCAACCGTAGGGCGAGTGGAAGTCGAGCGGACGTCCCTCGCCGATCCCGCTCGCGGCGACCGCGGCGTCGGCCGGCGCGTATCGCCGCGTCCCGCCCTCTCCTGTCGACTCGGCCACGTCGGCCAGCTCGCCGTACACCTTGTTGGTACTCGTGAACAGCACGGGGATCGGCGCGCCGGCGACTTCGCCCGTCGCGCGTACCGCCTCGAGCAGGTTGAGCGTGCCGCGCGCGTTCACCTCGAAGTCGGCGACCGGGTCGACGAGCGACGTCGTGACCGCGACCTGGGCGGCGAAGTGGAAGACGTCGGCGGCCGGTGCCGAGCCGTGGGGCCCGCGCACCGCACGCGCCACCGCGGCGCGGTCCCGCACGTCTCCCTCGATGAACCCGACGCGCTCGCCATGTGTCGCGCGCAGCCAGGCGAGGTTTCGTTCGACGCCGGCGCGCGAGAGGTTGTCGAAGATCACGACCCGACGCCCGTCGCGCAGCAATCGGTCAGCGAGGTTGCAGCCGACGAAGCCCGCGCCCCCGGTGATCAGCGTCGGGCGGTCGTCGTCGCGCCCGTTCGGATCGCGCCCGTTGGCGGCTCGCGCGCTCATACCGTGAGT
>DASWUT010000900.1:0-3273 GCA_036401455.1 Gemmatirosa sp.
CGGCGGCGCGGCGCGAGAGGCCCGCGTACGCGCGCAGGCGGATGCGCATCGAGCGGCCGACGATCCCGATCGCGCCCGGCTGCTCCATCAGGTAGGCGGCCACGCGCTCGAGGTCATCCAGCGTGTGCCCTCGGGCGTAGCCGCCGAGGCCGCACGCACGGCACGCGCCGTCCCACACGGTGTCGGCCGCGCTCGCGCCGACCTGACGGCGCAACGCGACGTGGAAATCGACTTCGGTCGGAGGGGTCAGGCCGTAGGCCGGAACGCCGGCGCCGGCGTGCGCGGGCGCAGTCGCGGGCTGAGCGAGAGACATGCGGGGCAGCAGCGGAACTGTACGCCACACGCGCTGTTGCGCCGTGGCGGGTGACCCTCGGCAGACGAGCGCGCGTGAGGGCCGCAACGCACGCCCCGTTCGCGTCGGCCGCCGCTCGCGTCGGCCGCCGTTCGCGTCAGCCGCCGGCGGCGGCGACGAGTTGATAGCCGTCACGTCGGACCGTGACGATCAGCTCCGGCGCCGACGGGACGCGTTCGATCTTGCGCCGCAGGTTGGTGACGTGCACGCGGACGCTCTTCACCGCGTCGCCGAACGGCTGCCCCCAGACGGTGTCGAAAATATCCTGATGGGACAGCACCTCGCCCGCACGGACCGCGAGCGTGCGAAGGATCTCCCACTCGATGCGCGTGAGGTGCAGCTCGCGCCCGGCGCGGGTCGCCACGCGACCGTCGACGTCGAGGACGAGATCACCGACGCGCACCGGCCCATGGCGTACGGTCGGCGATGGCGCGCCCCGCACGCCCGCGGCGCGGATCCGGGCACGGACACGGGCGGCCAGTTCGCCCGCGCCGAACGGCTTCGTCAGGTAATCGTCTGCGCCCGCGTCGAGCAGGCGAACCTTTTCGGCCTCGGAGTGCCGCCCGGAGAGGACGAGCACCGGCGCCCGGGACCACGTCCGGAACGCGCGACACACCGCGGCACCATCCATGTCGGGCAGGCCGACGTCGAGCACGACGAGATCGGGCCCGCGCGCCGCCGCCATCGCGGGCGCGACGGCGAGCGCGTCCCGTCCCGACACGGCCTCGTACACGGTCGCGCCAAACGCCTCGAGCACGTGGCGCACGATGAGGCGCATCGAGGCATCGTCGTCGACGACGAGTATCGTCGGCGGCGTCGCAGTCTCGGGTGCCGTCAGCGTGCCGGGCGACGCGGAAGCGCCGGAATCGGCGGCCGCGTGCGTGTTGGTCGGGTCCGCGGGCATCGGCATCGGGTCAGGGTTGATGCATCGTCACCATACCAGTTGTGGCCGGCACCGAGAAGACCTGCAACGTGACGTACGCCGCACGTGACGTGCGCGCCGCACGACACGGGTGCAACTTGCCAGGCGCATGTACTCGCACGTCGTCGGACACGAGCGCCACCGGTTCGCAGACCTGCGTACCCTGCTCGCGCGCGCCTCGCCCCCGCGAAGCGGCGACCAGCTCGCCGGCCTCGCCGCGTCGAGCGAGGCGGAGCGCATGGCCGCCCGCTTCGCGCTCGCCGATCTGCCGCTCGCGACGTTCCTCGACGAGGTCGTGATTCCGTACGAGGACGACGAGGTCACGCGGCTCATCGTCGACGGCCACGACCTCGCGGCGTTCGCGCCGGTAGCGCACCTCACGGTGGGGGGCTTCCGCGACTGGCTGCTCTCTCCTGCGGCCGACGAAGCCGCGCTCGCCGCGCTCGCGCCGGGGCTGACCCCCGAGATGGTCGCCGCGGCGACGAAGCTGATGCGGCTGCAGGACCTCGTCCTCGTCGCGCGCAAGTGCCGGGTCGTCACCCGTTTCCGCACGACGATCGGTCTCGCGGGACGCCTCGCCACGCGCCTCCAACCCAACCACCCGAGCGACGACCCACGCGGAATCGCGGCCGCGGTCATCGACGGGCTGCTCTATGGATCGGGCGACGCCGTGATCGGCATCAATCCGGCGACCGACGCACCCGACACGGTCGCGACGCTGCTCGAGATGCTCGACGCGCTTCGCGTCCGACTCGACGCACCCGTGCAGTCGTGCGTGCTCGCGCACGCGACGACGACGCTCGACCTCGCTCGCCGCGGCGCGCCGATCGACCTGCTCTTCCAGTCGGTCGCCGGTACCGAGGGCGCCAACCGCGCGTTCGGCGTCTCGCTCGCCCTGCTCGACGAGGCGCACGACGCGGTGCGCGCGCTCGGCCGCGCGCCGCCGGACGGACAGGTGACGTATTTCGAGACCGGCCAGGGAAGCGCGCTCAGCGCCGAGGCGCACCGCGGCGTCGACCAGCAGACGTGCGAGGCGCGGGCGTACGCGGTCGCGCGCCGCTACGCCCCGCTCCTCGTCAACACGGTCGTCGGCTTCATCGGCCCGGAGTACCTGTACGACGGGAAGCAGATCCTGCGCGCGGGGCTCGAGGATCACTGCTGCGGCAAGCTGTTAGGCCTGCCGATGGGGTGCGACGTCTGCCACACGAGCCACGCCGAGGCCGACGAGGACGACATGGACGCGCTGCTGACGATGGCGGCGACGGCGGGGTGCTCGTACGTGATGGGCGTGCCGGGTGCGGACGACGTGATGCTTCACTACCGAAGCACGAGTTTCCATGACGCGCTCTACCTGCGCGAGGCACTCGGTCTGCGCCCCGCGCCCGAGTTCGAGGCGTGGCTCGACGCGGTCGGGATCTTCGACGGGCGCAATCGCCTGGCCGACACGCGGCGCGGCGCGGCCGCGCTGGTGCGCGAACGCGCGCGGCTGTTGCCGCGGTGAGCGATCACGCCGCCGATCGCGGCGGGCCGCCGCGTGACGCGTGGCACGCGCTGGCCGCGCTCACGCCGGCGCGCGTCGCGCTCGGGCGTACGGGAAGCGCGCTACCGACGGCGCGTCATCTCGAGCTGCAGCTCGCCCACGCCCGCGCGCGCGAAGCGGTGTGGCACCCCATGGACGCCGCGGCCATCGCCGACGCGTTCCGGGCCGACGGGCACGACGTCGTCCGCGTCCACTCGGCGGCGCGAGATCGGCGCGAGTTCCTCGAGCGGCCCGACCGCGGCCGGCAGCTCGCGGATGGCGACGCGGCGCGGCTCGCGCGACACGCGGATGCCTGGGACCTCGCCTTCGTCGTCGGTGACGGGCTCGCCGCGCTCGCGGCCGAGCGGCACGCGCCCGCGCTCGTGCACGCCGTCTGCACGCGGCTCGCGGCCGACGCGGGCGTGCCCGGCGCGAGCGCGTGGCGCGTGGCGCCCGTCATCGTCGCCGAGCAGGCGCGCG
>DASWUT010000901.1:0-6167 GCA_036401455.1 Gemmatirosa sp.
TCTCGCGCGCCGCGCCAGGCCCGCCGCGCCGCGCGCGTCGCGTACCGGTGTCGAGCTCGAGGTCGCCGACGGCGAGCACCGCCGGGACCGCCTCGGCCGGTCGGCGCAGCAGCGCCCGCACGCGCGCGACCAGCTCGGCGAGCGCGTACGGCTTGACGAGATAATCGTCGGCGCCGAGCTCGAGTCCGGTGACGCGGTCCTCGACGGCGTCGCGCGCGGTGGCCATCAAGATGCGCGTGTGATCGCCGCGCGCGCGCAACCGGCGGCACACCTCGGTCCCGTCGAGGTCGGGGAGTCGCAGATCGAGCACGACCGCATCGTAGGGCGTCGCGCTCGCCGCGCGCAGCGCCCCGGCACCGTCGCCGACGACGTCGACCGCGAAGTCGGCGCGACGCAGGTAGGCGGACGCGGAGGCGGCGAGTTCGGGGTCGTCTTCGACGAGCAAGAGGCGCATGGCGAATAAAGCTGGAGCGCGGCGCCCACGTGTGTGCACGTCCCGGGCGCACGCGGCGCGGCATTCATCGTGGATTCATCCGCGCCCGCTAGGATCGGCCGCATACCGCGCCGCGTACCGCGCCGCGTACCGCGGTGTTGCGACGTGCGGCTGCGCGCCGCGGCGTGAGCATAAGGGTCCGCCCCGGATCCGGTGTTCTGCCCACGTCTCTTCAACCCGCCGATGCTGCTTCCTCTCGTCGTCCTCGCCGTCCGCGGGGCCGCGCCGACGGCCGACACCGCCGCTGCGCCGCCGCCCGATTCCGCCGTCGCGGTCGCGCGTGCCACGCCCGACACCGCACGCCGCCCGCGCGCGATCGAGTACAGCGATGCGTATGCGACGCGCCTCGCGATCCACCGGGTCGCGAGCTACACGATGCTCCCCCTGTTCGCCGGCGAGTACTGGCTCGGCGAGCGCCTGCTCAGCCCCAACCCGCAGCCGGGGTGGGTCAAGGGGGCGCACGTGGGCACCGCGTTCGGTCTCGCCGGCCTGTTCACGATCAACACCGTGACCGGCCTCTGGAACCTGTACGACTCGCGGCACGACACCGACGACCGCACGCGCAAGTACCTGCACACGGCGCTCCTCCTCGCCTCCGATGCGGGCTTCGCCTACACGGGCTCGATCGCCGGCCAGGCGCACAACTCGTCGGTGGGGCGCACGCGCCATCGCAACGCGGCGCTCGTGTCGATGGGGCTGAGCACGGCCGGCACCGCGATGATGTGGCTCTGGAAGAAGTGAGGCGCGCGTGACGCTCCCCATGTTGGCCGCCCTGCTGCTCAAGCCCGACACGCCTGCCCCCGCCGTCGTCGAGACGCTCGCGCGGGTGTGCGCGCCCTGGCAGTCGCTGTTCAGCGACTCGAAGGTGCTTTCGACGTCCGTCGTCACCGTGCACATCATCGCGCTGCTGTTTGGCGGCGGCCTGGCCATCGCGGCCGACCGCGCGACGCTGCGCGTGGCGCGCGGCCGTACCGCCCCCGACGCCGCCGCCGAGGAGCGGCGCCTGCTCGCCGACCTCGGCGCCGTGCACCGGCCGGTGCTCGTCGCGCTCGCGCTGCTGTTCGTGAGTGGTCTCCTGCTCGCCGCGGCCGACGTCAAGACCTACGCGCTGGCGTGGGTGTTCTGGCTCAAGATCGGGCTCGTCGCGCTCCTGCTCGTCAATGGCGTCGCCCTCGAGCGCGCCGAATCCGCGCTGCGGCGCGGCGGTCCCGAAGCGTCCACCGCGCCGTACTGGCGCCGCCTGCGCGCCGCGTCGTGGGCCAGCCTCGCGCTCTGGACGGCGACCACCGTGGTCGGCGTCGCACTCACCAACGCGGCCTAACGCACCCGCCTTCGATGCCACACCCGGATTCTTCGCCCGACGTGCCCTGCGGCGCCTGCGACACCGCGCACGACGGCCGCCGCCGCTTCCTCCACGACGCGCTCTGGGGCGCGGCCGCGCTCGTCGCGCTCGGCGCCGCGCGCGAGACCGCCGCGGCGCTCCCGGCGCGCCTCGCCCGCGCCGCCGCGGTCACCGGCGACGTGCGCCGCTACCCCGTGCCCGCCGCCGACGGCGTGACGATCGACCGCGACGCCGAGGTGATCCTCGTGCGCTGGCAGAACGCGGTCTACGCCTTCGCGCTCAGCTGTCCGCACCAGAACACGGCGCTGCGCT
This sequence comes from Gemmatirosa sp., assembly GCA_036401455.1. Lineage (GTDB taxonomy): Bacteria > Gemmatimonadota > Gemmatimonadetes > Gemmatimonadales > Gemmatimonadaceae > BPUI01. The sequence goes on from DASWUT010000901.1 coordinate 2,148, forward strand.
GGCTCGACGCGGACCACCGCTTTCAGTGCCCCAAGCACAAGTCGAAGTACCAGCCGAGCGGCGAGTACATCGAGGGGCGCGCGACGCGCAACATGGACCGGTTCAGCATCACCCGCGACGGCGAGCAGGTGGCCGTCGATCTGTCCGCCCTGCACAAGAACGACGCCGACGCGGCCGGCTGGGCTGCCGCGGTCGTACGCCTCGCCTGACGGCCCTACTCCAAGCCCCGAGGTCCGCATCATGTCACACGCTGCATCCCCCGGTCACGACTGCGCGGCGCGCTGCCCGCTCGCGAGCGCCGGCCGCCCCCAGGACGGCTTTCCTCAGGCGCCCGGCGTCGATCGGCGCACATTCCTCTCGCAGGCGATGCTCGCCTCCGCCTACGCGGCGGCGGCCGCCGCGCTCGCCGCGTGCGGCAGTGGAGGGACCGGCGACAACGCGACGGCGCCTCCGTCGATCAGCTCCAACGTCATCACCGTCGCGAGCTACCCCGCGCTCGCCAACGTCGGCGGCGTGCAGACGGTCACGTACAACGGCAGCCCGCTCGCGATCGTCCGCACCGGCACGGCGAGCTTTCTCGCGCTGTCGCTCGTCTGCCCGCACCAGGGCACCACGCTGGATGTCACGAGCAGCGGCTTCCACTGCCCCAACCACGGGGCGACGTTCAACAGCACGGGAGCGTGGGTCGGCGGGCAACGGACGAGCAGCATGAGCTCGCTTCCGGCGACGTACGACGCGGCCGCGGGCACGCTGACCATCGGCTGACGGGGCGCGCCCCGGACGGTCGTCAGCCGGTGAAGAACGTGTACGTCGCGCTGTACGGCACGCGCACCTCCGCGCCAGCGCGCGCCGCGTCGCAGCCGCCGGCCGGCGCCACTCCACCCACGGTCTGACTGCGCACGACGTACGACACGCCGGCGAACACGCCGTCGCCGGAGTGTGACCGCGCGCGCAGCACAAGCCACGGGATCGCGCCCGCGCGCGGCGCCGGACTCGCCACGAGGAGTTCGCCGACGACGGTGCTGCCGTCCTCCGCCTGCCAGCTCGGGCCCGCGAAGTGGCGCCCGACGCGCCGGCCGGCCGAATCGGTCAGCAGCGCGTCGGGTGCGGTGAGCCGCCAGGCGAAGGCCGTGGCCGCCGCGGCACCGGCGTGCACATCGACCGCCGGCGCGCAGCCGTAGATCTGCACGCCCGTCCCGACCGCCACGAGCGTCGTGCCCGCTGGCGGGGCATGACCGTGGACGAGCGCGGCCACCGCGCCGCCGACTAACACACGTCGCATAATTGGCCCTCCGGGTGTGCACCGACGACCTCGACGAGCGGCCCGCGCGTCAGTTCACGCCGGCCGGATGCGGCGGGCGCCGCCGGCGCACGCTGCGGTGCGCGCGCCGGCGGCCGCACCGTCAGCAGCACGACGGCACCAACGATCACCGCCGCCGCGACCACCACGCGCGCGCCGACCGGCTCCCCCGCCACCGCCCAGCCGAGGGCGACCGCGACCACCGGGTTCACGAACGCGTAGGTCGCGACCCGCGCCGGCGGCTCGACGCCCAATAGCCAGACATAGGCGCTGAATGCGACGATCGAGCCGAACACCGCGAGGTAGCCGAGTGCGACGAGCGACGTCGCCGCAACGGCCCGCGGGTCGAACCGGGCCGGCTCGCCGGCGAGCACGCTCGCGCCGAACAGGAACGCGCCGCCCGTGAGCATCTGCATCCCCGTGGTGAGCGACGGCGACGCCGGAAGCCGCGCACGTCCGGCCGGACCCGTCGACCAGAGCGACCCCGCGGCCCACGTCAGCGCGCCCGCGAGCACGACCGCCGCGCCGACGAGGTCGACGTGATTCCCACCGGCCCCGTTCCCACCGGTCCCGCTGCCCCCGGACATCGCCCCCGGTCCGACGAGCACGACGACCCCCGCGAGCCCGAGCCCGAGCCCGAGTGCCGTCGTCATCGTCGGCCGCGTGCCACCCGGGCGCAGCCAGCCGAGCAGCACGATCCAGAGCGGCTCGCTCGCGATCAGGAGGGCAGTGATCCCCGAGGGCACGCGCTGCTCCGCCCACGTCACGCCCCCGTTGCCGACGAGCAGCAACAGCGCGCCGACCACCGATGCCGCGCCCCACTGCCCCACCGTCGGCCGCGGTGCGCCGCGCGCCCGCGCCCATCCGTAGAGCAGCGCGCCCGCGATCAGGAATCGCACCGCCGCCATCCCGAACGGCGGCAGCGTCGCGATCCCGAACCGGATGCCGAGGTACGTCGACCCCCAGATCAGGTACAGCGCGGCGTACGCGGCGAGGATCGCGGCACGTGGCGGCCGCGCGGCACGCTCGGCGCCCAGGTGCAGCTCAGCCGCGGCGGCCATCGGTCCCCTCCCGATTTCCGTCACGCGACGGCGCGACGCCGTCGTCCGGCATCGGCAGCACGGTCGTCGTCTTCAGCGTCTTGAGCACGATCGTCGTGCGCGTCGAGAGCACCGACGGCACCTCGTTGAACGTGTCGCGCAGCCGCTCGTACAGGTCCTCGGGGCTCGCCGCCCGCACCTTCACGAGATAGCAGTCCTCGCCGGCAACGTCGTGTACTTCGAGCACGCCGGGCACGTGCGCGAGGCGCTCCGCCGTCTCGGGCGATCCGCGGTCGGTCGTGCGGACGAACACGAACGCGAGCAGGCCGAGGTCGACGGCCCGCGGGTCGAGGTCGAGCGCGTAGCCGCGGATCACTCCCCGCTCCTCGAGCTTGCGCACGCGCTCGACCACGGCCGACGCCGCCATCCCGATGCGGCGCGCGAGTTCGGCGTGCGGCGTCCGGGCGTTCTCCTGCAGCACGGTGAGGATCTGGCGGTCGATGGCGTCGAGCATGGCGATCGGGACGGGAGCATGGGCGTTCACTGTATTCGTACAGTAATATCGGCCATTCACCGTGCTTTTTACAGTATCGATGGCTCTATGCCGTCGGATCCACTGTTCGTGAACGTTCCCACCGATCGTCCCTTCATCAGGTATCCCACCCCGACGAGCGCGGCCGCGATCCCCGCGCCAGCGCCCACGGCCAGCGACCACCGTGGCCCGAACGCGTCCGCCACCCTGCCGACGACCGGCGCGCCGATCGGCGTCCCGCCGAGCGCGATCGCGGGCACGAGCGCCATCACGCGCCCGCGCAGGCCGGGCGCCGTCGCCAGCTGCACGAGGCTCGTCGCTGTCGTCGTGAACGTCTGCGACGCGACCCCGACGCCGACGAGCGCGAGTCCGAACAGCGCATAGCTCGGCATCACCGCGGCCACGGCGAGCATCACGCCGAACAGCGACCACCCAGTCCTGCGCGGTGCGCTGCATCCACGTGCCCACGTTCGAGACGACCGCCCCGCCAGCCCAGACGCGGTAGTTGAAGCCGCGGAGCGAGCGGAAGGTCCCCGTCGCCGGGGCAGTCGCGACCGTCACACGCGACCGTCGTCGACGAGTCCCAGGATCGCCTGCGTCGTGTCGGTCTCGCCCAGCCGCGGGAAGATGCGCGTCACACTGTTGTCGTGCGACTCGGCGCTCCGGTCCGTCAGACCGCGGTGAGTGAGAGCACGGTGCGACGCCCGCCGGTCGGGTCTGGCGTTCCGTCGACGAGCCCGGCCGCTTCGAGCACGGCGACGGTCGCGCCCATCGACTGCGGCCGCACCCCCTCGGCCCGCGCGAGTTCCGCCACGCTCGCGGGCCCGTCGCGTTCCAGTCGGAGGATGACGACGCGGAGCTCGGTGGCGAGCGCCGCAGTCCGTGCCTCCGTCTGGGCGTCGCGCCCCCCCGTCATCGCGGCCCCGGCATCCGGCAACGTTGACAATAGGAAGGCAGGCTGTGAAGGTCGCCTTCCTATTCTGAGCGGCGCCCTCCGCGCCGTGCGGCCGGCGCTACCGGCCCGGCACGCGGCGGAACGACGGGCCCGCGGGGACCGGACCGCGCCGGCGCGCGACGTCGGCGCGCGCGAGCCCCTGCAACCGCGCGCGGATCGCGCGCGTCGTACGCCACGTGATCGCGGCCGACGT
>DASWUT010000902.1:0-1776 GCA_036401455.1 Gemmatirosa sp.
CGGTGGCTGACGCGCTCGCCCAGGAGGCACTGCTGGCGCTGTCGAGCGACTGGGCGTTCATGGTCAGCAAAGACTCCGCCGCCGACTACGCGCGCAACCGCGCCCGCACGCACGCCGACCACGTCGACGAGTTGGCCCGCCGGCGCGCCGCGGGCCGCATCGACGCCGGACTCCGCCGCGTGGCGGCATGGCCTCCTACTCCGTTCTGCCATATCGATGCTCGAACCGTCGCGGGCCGACGGTGAACTGGACTGCCAACCGTCGGCGAGACGACGATCCAGTGCGGCGCCGGTTTACCCGGCGGCCGCAGTGCCGAACGGCGTTGGGTTGAGTCGGGCCCGTCGCGGTCGAGGTCGACACCGGCGGGGTTGGGCCGCCCGAAAACCCCGCCGGTGTCGACTTCGGCTGTCGGTGGCGTGGCGGAACGTCCGGCACGTCAGGCGACCGATTCCAACCTCGGCGAGACGACGAGCTAGGCGCGGCCCATGATCATGCAGGAACTCGTCGCGTACGCGTATAAGCGACCGGCGGCGTCCGTCAGGCGCGCTTCGGCCAACGCGGTGCTGCGGCCCATGTGGATCAGCCGCCCCTCGCACCGCGCCGGACCCGTCTCGACGTTCATCCCGCGCAGGAACTTCACCGTCAGGTCGAGGCTGGTGTAGCGCGCACCCGCGGGCAGACAAGAGTGCACCGCGCAACCGCAGGCCGAGTCGAGCAGGGTCGCGTAGACGCCGCCGTGCACCGATCCGATCGGGTTGTAGTGGAACTCGGCGGGCTCGAGGCCGAAGACCACCCGGCCCTCGTCGACCTCCTCCAGCGTCATCCCCAACGTCGTTGCGATCGGCGCGGGCGGGATCTCGCCCGCCGCCAGTCGCCGCAGGAACGTCAGGCCGTCGACGTCCCGCGCGGCGGCGGCGGTCAGGGCCGGATCGCTCCACGTGTGGCGGCGTTCGCTGGCGGTGGGCTGGGTGGCGGGCATGCGAGGTCCTCCGTGCCGAGTTCGGATGCGATCGGCGTCGACGTCGAGCCGCGGACGCTGAGTCCTCCCAAGAAACGTAGCGTAACCGCCTAGGTATCGCGACGCAACTCAGCTATGCTCCGGCCTGTGGAGTGGAAGGACCTCGAGAGCGACAGGTGTTCGGTGGCGCACACCGCATCCGTCGTCGGCGACGGGTGGACGGTGCTCGTCCTGCGTGATCTCTTCAACGACATCCGCCGCTTCGACGACCTCGCCGCTCACCTGGGCATCGCCCGCAACGTCCTCACACGACGGCTTGCCGCCCTCGTCGACGAGGGCGTCGTGGAGCGGGTTCCCTACCGCGAGCCGGGGTCGCGTGAGCGGCACGAGTACCGGCTCACCGCGGCGGGCACCGACCTGCGGCCGGTGATCCTCGCGATGCTGACGTGGGGAGACGCCCACCGCGCCGGACCCGACGGTCCGCCTGTTCAGGTCGAACATCGCGGCTGCGGCGCTCCGGTGCACGTGGAGCTGCGCTGCACGCAGGGCCACCGGATCGAGCCGGCGACCGGGCTTCGCTCCGTGGCCAACCCGGCCGCGCTCGCCGCGTCCCGCTGACGCCCCTTCCCCGCCGCCGCCGCCGCGCGCGCGCCCTCGCTCGGCGAGCGCGCCGTGCCGCTTCGCCGGACTTACCGGGCCCAGATACACGACTCACCGTGTCCAGGTGCCCGACTCACCGGGCCCAGATGCACGACTCACCGTGTCCAGGTGCAGGACTCACCGTGAGCGCCGTCCCCCGCACGCGGGTTGTGCCCGAA
>DASWUT010000903.1:0-1856 GCA_036401455.1 Gemmatirosa sp.
TGGGCGGTGCGAGGTCCTCTCGCACGGTCCCTCCACCGAGTCCCGCTGTACGCCAGCTGTCCCGTCTCCGGCGCCGGCGCGCGCGGGGCAGCGGCTCCGAGACCTCGGCGACCGGGGCTCGTCGTCGGTGCGCGGCGTACCCGGTAGGTGGAAGTGCACCGGGTGCATCGGGGCATTCCTAACTGGCTCCCTCCAGAACATCGCCGAATCCGCCCTTACCGGTTGCGACCGTGCCCCGACAGCTCTGCGGACCGTGCGGGCCACGGTGCAGCGCCGGTCGGTACGGTCGCGCGTCTCGCTCACGCGTCGTGCGTCGCGCTTCGGCGCGTGTGTTCCGTCACGACGTCCACGTCCATTCACGTATGTCCGGCGCGTCCTCGAGGTGCTCGCGCGTGTAGCGCACCGCCTCCTCGATGCGCTGCTCGCACCGTGCCATCAGGTCCAGGGCCCGCGCGCGCGGCAGCGGTGCGTGCTTGAGTGCGAGTGCCGCGAGATGAAAGCGGCTCATCCCGTTGAGCACCACCATGTCGAACGGCGTCGTCGTCGTGCCCTGTTCGCGGAAGCCGCGCACGTGGAAGCGCGCCGGGTCGGGGCGGCCATGCACGAGCTGGTGCAGCGCGCGCTCGTACCCGTGGAACGCGAACACCACCGGCCGGTCGCGCGTGAACAGCTCGGCGAAGCGGGTCTCGGACATCCCGTGCGGGTGCGCCTCGGGCGGGAAGAGGGTCATCAGGTCGATCACGTTCACCACGCGTACTCGCAGGTCGGGCACGTGGTGTCGCAGCCACCACGCTGCGGCCACGGTCTCGAGCGTCGGCGTGTCGCCCGCACACGCGAGCACGACGTCGGGCTCGCCGTCGCCCGCGTCCACCCCGGTCACCGGGCTGCCGGCCCACTCCCAGGTCGACGCGCCACGGGCCGCGTGCGCGACTGCCTCGCCCATCGACAGCCACTGGAGCTGCGGCTGCTTGTCGATGACGATGAGATTCACATAGTCGCGCGAGCGCAGGCAGTGGTCGGCCACGGACAGCAGACTGTTCGCGTCCGGCGGCAGGTAGATCCGGGCGACGGCACCGCGTTTGGAGAGCATCACGTCGATGAGCCCCGGGCCCTGATGGCTGAACCCATTGTGGTCGTTGCGCCAGCAGGTGGAGGTGAGCAGCACGTTGAGCGACGCCACCGGCGCGCGCCACGGCAGTCGGCCCGCCTCCTCCAGCCACTTCGTATGCTGCACGGTCATGGACGCCGAGACCATCGCGAACGACTCGTACGTCGCGTACAGGCCGTGACGCCCGCTCAGCAGGTAGCCCTCCAGCCACCCCTCGCACAGGTGCTCACTGAGCACCTCCATTACGCGCCCGTCCGGGGCCACGTGGTCGTCGACGCCGAGCCGGCCCGCGACGAGGCAGCGATTCTCCACCTCGAACATGGCGCCCAGCCGGTTCGAGTTCGTCTCGTCCGGACAGAAAAAGCGGAAGTTCCGCTGCGGCGCGTTGCGGACGAACACGTCGCGGAGCAGCGCACCGAGCGGACGCGTGGACTCGTCGTGCGCCGTCGCCGGCCGTGGGACCTTGACCGCGTACGCCCGGAAGTCAGGCAGGTCGAGCGGCACGAGCCGACGCCCGCCGTTCGCGTACGAGGTGGCGCCCATGCGCCGCCCGCCCCGGGGCGCGAGGGACGCAAGTTCCGGCATGAGGGCGCCCGTGTCGTCGAACAGCGTGTCCGGATCGTAGCTCCGCAGCCATGTCTCGAGCTGGCGCAACGCCTCGGCGTCCTCGCGTACGTGGGCGAGCGGGACCTGATGCGCGCGGAACGTGCCCGCGACCGGCTCGCCGTGCACGACCGCGGGCCCGGTC
>DASWUT010000904.1:0-1741 GCA_036401455.1 Gemmatirosa sp.
GCGTACCACGCGCATATCGTCTCGATCGGTTACAAAGCCGCGCCGTACGCGCATTTACCCTCACGTCCGCGACGAGACCATCGCGGACGGTCGTCAGGCAGCCTCGTGTGTTCCGCCGCCCTCGGTGCGGCGGGCTCTCGCGGCGGCGCACCCGACCCGCGCGCCCGTGCGGGCGACACGTCCGTGTCGGCGGGTGAGCCGCCTTCTACTCCTCATGGAGGAAGTCGCGGATGTTCAGGACGTTAGCCCCCCGCCGCCGCGCGGCCGCGTCGGCCCTGGTCGGCGCCGTGCTCGGCACGCTCGCACTCGGTGCGGCCGCTGCCCCGGCCCACGCGCAGTCTGCGGTCACGCTCGACTTCAACTCGTTGCAGGTGACCGACGGCTCGGGCATCCGCTACGTCGACAACTGTTATCAGGAGTCGGGCTTCGTGATCACGGCCGTCGGTGTCGGCTGCGGCACCGCGGGCTCGTTCGCGACCGCTAGCGCTGACGACCCGGTGCTCTGGACGGGGTCGCCGTCGCTCTTCTTCAACGATCCGACCGCGACCGTCGTGAGTCTGGCGAGCGTGAGCGGCAGCCCGTTCTCGATGCAGTCGATCGATTTCGCGCCGTTCCTCGGCGCCGGCGGCGACGTCATGCTCACCGGGTTCCTGACGGGCGGCGGGACCGTGACGCAGACGTGCACCGTGGCGGCCGGGTCGCCGTTTGCCTCGCCGGCGCTGAGCACGTGCTCGCTCGGCAGCGCGTTCGTGGGGCTCTCCTCCGTGCAGCTCGCGGGGATGAACGCGTTCGGCGAGCCGATCGTCGAGTTCGACAACGTCGCGCTGACCGCGACGCCGGAGCCGACGACCGTGGCGCTGTTCGCGGCCGGCCTGCTCGGCCTCGGCGCGGCGGCACGCCGCCGTCGCCAGGCCCGGGCCTGATCTCCGCGACCCGCACCAGCACGCCCCGCGCTCGACGCCGAGCGCACGGCGCCCCACCGGACGGTGGGGCCGCCGCCACGACCGAGACGTGGCCTAACGGACTATCGAGGGAGTCTGTGACAATGAACGAGATCGTTGAACGATCGGACGAGGCGGCGCGCATTCAGCGCCGCGACTTCATGCGGCTCGCCGGCCTGGGCGGGGCCGCGGTCGCGCTCGCCGCCTGCGGCGTCGATCCGACGCGCGCCACTCAGGCTGCCGTGCCGGCGGCGTCGGCCGCCGCCGCGACGCCCGGCTCCGTCACGTACGACTTCAGCAACGACATCGGCGTGCTCAACTTCGCCTACGCGATGGAGCTGCTCGGGCAGTCGTTCTACTCGCTCGTGACGAGCAACGCGCAGTTCACGACCATCTTCCCGGCGAACGAGCAGATCGTCTTCGCCGATTTGCTCGGCCACGAGACGGCGCACCGCGATTTCTTTACGACCGCGCTCGCGAGCGCCGGCATCGTCGTGACGCCTAACTGGAGCGCGGTGAACTTTGCGAGCCGCGCGGACATCCTGGCGCACGCGATCACGCTCGAGAACACCTGCGTTGCCGCGCTCAACGGCGGCGGCATGTACCTGCACAACCCCGTCTTCCTCGGCGTCGCGGGCAAGCTCGTCTCGGTCGAGGCGCGGCAGGCGTCGACGCTGCTCGACATCCAGGGCGGCGCGGGCAGGAGCGGCGCGTTCGCGCCGAGCATCTTCGATCCAGCGGACACGCCGCAGCAGGTCATCAGCATCGTGCAGCCGTTCGTGCAGCAGACCCTCCACGCC
>DASWUT010000905.1:0-2519 GCA_036401455.1 Gemmatirosa sp.
GACGGCAGCCGCTCCTGCACGACGAGCGTGCCCGCGACGAGGTCGCCGAACCGCTTGCCGCGCTTGGAGACGAGGGCGGAGGCGCACCCGACGCCGTAGCAGATGCCGGGCTGTGCGTCCAGCAGCCGGACGATGTTCCGGAGGGCCGACGCGCCGAGCGAGACGGAAAAGCCGCCGTCGCGCACGACGCGAAGGCCGAGCCAGCGCTTGGCGGGCGTCTGCCCGTCCCAGAGCAGTTCGAAGGCGACGTGGTAGCCCCAGAGGACGCCGAACTGCGCGAGCACGATCGCCGCCGCGACCCACGGGCCTGCCGCGCCCCCCACGCCCGTTCCGAAGGTAATCCCCGCCGCGACCCCCAGCAGGTTGAGCGCGAACAGGATCGCCGCGCTGATGAGGAAGTCGACGAACGCGGCCACGGCGCGGGACGCGAGGCCGGCGACGGCGTAGGAGACGAGGACGAGTTCGGGCGTCTCGACCGCGACGGTCGTGTCGAGCGTGGGCGCGGTGGGGCGCGCGACGCGAGGCAGGGCGGCGGGCATGCAGGCGGAGGGGTCCGGCGACGCGCGAAGGGCCGCGGCGTGTGCCGCGGCCCCAATCCTGGCGCGTGCGATTCTACTCCCTGCGCCCGGAACGCGTCAGTGCGCGGCAGCGGGCTCGGGCGCGCGGGCGCCGTTCGTCTGGCTGCCGTTGGCCGACGCACCGTGTGCGGTCGCGCCGCCGACGCCGATCTGCACCTTGCGCGGCTGCGGGAGCGCGGGCTTCGGCACGTGGACGACGAGTTCGCCGTGCTCGAAGTCGGCGCGGATCTGCGACTCGTCGACGCCCTGCGGAAGCTGGAAGGCACGGGTGAAGCTGCCGTAGCTGCGCTCGACGAAGTGGTAGCGGCCCTCCTGCCCTTCCTTGCGCTGCTGGTGGCGCTGGCCGCGCACGGTGAGCAGGCCGTTCTCGACGGAGATATCGACGTCCTCGGGGCGCACGCCGGGCAGGTCGAGGTGGAGCGTGATCTCGCGCGCGTCCTCGCGCGCATCGGCCGCGGGGGTGAAGCTGGGCGTCGTGCCACGGCTGCCGCCCTGCGTGTCGAACGCGTCCTCGAACAGGCGGTCGATCTCGCGACGCAGGCTGAAGATGCCGGGCACGCCGGCCGGGCTGAGGGGGAAACCGCTGCGGTACGCCATCGTGGTGATCCTCTTCGAACTCTGGGCGTTGAGGGTTGGCGGGGCCACACGATCAGGAGTTGAACGGGCTCGTGCGGCGTGTGCACGAGCGGCGCGGCCGACCCCGGACGCCGCGACGGCCTGGGAGAGGGCAACGCCGGTGCCCACCCGAGTGCGTCCGATCGGCACGCGGGATCGTTCATCGTGGCAGCCCACGGCACGCGCGCTGTCGGTTTGGCGCGGGCGGGACGCATATTGGGCGACATGGCCACGATCACCGTCCCCGAGCAGCCGGCCGTCGCGCCGGACGCCGACCGCGTTCCGCTGGCCGGCGATACGGCCCCCGGCGCCCCGTTTGCGCCGTACGTCCCCGACCGGACCGACCTGCCCGAACTCACCGCCCCCGCGATCCTGATCGGGATCGTGCTCGGGCTCGTGTTCGCGGCCTCGAGCGTGTACCTCGCGCTCAAGATCGGGCTCACGGTGAGCGCGTCGATCCCGATCGCGGTGCTCTCGATCACGATCTTCCGCTGGGTGACCAACGTGACCGGCGGGCGCTCGTCGATCCTGCGCAACAACATCGTGCAGACGACGGGCTCGGCCGGCGAGTCGATCGCCGCGGGCACGGTGTTCACCCTCCCCGCCCTGCTCCTGCTCGGCTACTCGCTGCCGTGGACGCAGGTCGCGGCGATCGCGCTCGTCGGCGGGCTGCTCGGCGTGCTGCTGATGATCCCGCTCCGCCGCTCGCTCATCGTCGACGAGCACGAGAACCTCAAGTACCCGGAGGGGACAGCATGCGCGGAGGTGCTGATCGCCGGCGAGGAGGGGGGCACGCAGGCCAAGACGGTGTTCGGCGGCTTCTTCCTCGGCGCGGTCTACAAGTTCCTCAACTCGGGGGTGCACCTGTGGGCCGAGGTGCCGAAGCAGACGTTCCAGCGCACCGTGGCGAACGGTCGGCCGGAGCTGTTCGGCGAGATCCAGTGCGAGGTGAGCCCGGAGCTGGCGGGCGTGGGGTTCATCATCGGGCCGAAGATCGCGGGCTACCTGTTTGGCGGCGGGCTGACGTCGTTCTTCGTGCTGATCCCGGCGATCAAGTACTTCGGCGCGGGGCTCACGACCCCGGTCGCGCCGGCGACGAAGCTGATCGCGGCGATGTCGGCGATGGACGTGCGCGCCAATTACGTGTACTACATCGGGGCGGGCGCGGTGACGATGGCAGGGCTGATCTCGTTAGGCAGGTCGCTGCCGACGATCCTGGCCGCGCTCGCCGGCGGGGTGCGACGCACGCCACGCGCGACGGCGAACGGGGGCACGCGCCCGGCAGCGACGGACCGGCGGGCGCGCGACCTGCCGTTCGCGCTCGTC
>DASWUT010000906.1:0-1875 GCA_036401455.1 Gemmatirosa sp.
GATGTGGTGCGAATCCTGCCCGGGCGACGCGGCTGACGGCTATCATCCTCGGGGGCCGCGCCGCTCGGCGTGCGGGTGAGCGCTCGCCGCGTTCACGTCCTGACTTCGTCCAGATCGCCGCTTCGCCCGTGTCTGCTGCCGCCCTCCCAGATTCGCCCGCCGCGCTCGCCGATGCGACGTGGGACGACGTCGCCCCGCTCTACGCCGCGCTCGCGGCCGCGCCGCTGACGTCCGAGACGGTCGACGACTGGCTCTCGGAGTGGTCGGCGGTCGAAGCGCTCGTCGGCGAGGCGGGCACACTGGCGATGATCGCCTACACGGGCGACACCGCGGACGCCGCGAAGGAGGCCGCGTACCTGCGCTTCTCGACGGAGATCTTTCCGAAAGTCGACGAAGCGGGGGTCGGTCTCGCGCGCCGGCTGCTGGCGCTGGGATGGTCGCGGCCGGACCTCGAGACGACGCTACGCCGCTTCCGCACGGACGCGGAGATCTTCCGTGAGGCGAACGTCCCGCTGTTCGCCGAAATCGAGGAGCTGTCGGCGCAGTACCAGAAGCTGGCGGGAAACCTCGGTGCCGACTGGGATGGCGAGCGGAAGACGATCCCGCAGCTGCAGCCGTACCTGCGTTCGGCGGACCGCGCGGTGCGCGAGCGCGCGTTCCGACTCGGGGCGGCGGCGTACGTCGCGGAGCGCGACGCGATGGCGCGCCTGTTCGACGCGATGTACGCGAAGCGCGTGCGGGTCGCGAAAAACGCCGGGTTCGCGGACTATCAGCAGTACGCGTTTGCATCGAAGCATCGCTTCGACTACACGCCGGACGACGTCGCGCGCTTCCACGACGCCGTCGAGGAGACGGTCGTGCCAGCGGTGGAGCGACTGATGGCCTACCGACGCGAGGCGCTCGGCGTCGACACGCTGCGGCCGTGGGATCTCGCGGTCGACCTGTACCGCGATCGGCCGCTCGTGCCGTTCGCAACTGTCGACGACTTCGTCGGCGGGGCGCGGCGCGTGTTCGCGCGCGTCGACGGCTCGCTCGGCGCGCAGTTCGACACGATGGCGAGCGAGGGGCTGCTCGACCTGGAGAGTCGCGCGGGGAAGGCGCCCGGCGGGTACTGCACGAAGCTGCCGTGGCGCGGGCGCCCGTTCATCTTCATGAACGCGGTGGGGATCCCCGACGACGTGAACACGCTGGTGCACGAGGCGGGGCACTGCTTTCACGACTTCGCGGCGCACGAGCTGCCGTTCGTGTGGCAGCGGTCGACGGGGCACGAGGCGGCCGAGCTGGCGTCGATGAGCATGGAGCTGCTGGCCGCGCCGTACCTCGCGAAGCCGACCGGGTTCTACGAGCCGGCGGACGCGGACGCGGCGATGCTCGAACACCTCGTCGACGTGCTGACGACGCTACCGCACGTGGCGAGCGTGGACGCGTTTCAGCGGTGGATCTACACGGACGCGGGGGGGGCCGACGCGGCGGCGCGCGACGCGGCCTGGCTGCGGATCCGCTCGCGGTTCGAGCGCGGTGTCGACTGGTCGGGGCTGGAAGGCGAGCGGGTCGCGCGCTGGTACCGACAGCTGCACATCTTCGAACTGCCGTTCTACTACATCGAGTACGGCATCGCGCAGCTGGGCGCGCTGCAGGTGTGGCGCCGCGCGCTCGACGACCAGGCGGACGCGGTCGCGCGCTACCGTTCGGCGCTCGCGTTAGGCGGCACCCGGCCGCTGCCGGAAATCTACGCAGCCGCGGGTGCGAAACTCGTCTTCGACGCGCCGACGATGCGCGCGCTCGTCTCGCTCGTCGAGGCGCACGTCGACCGGTTGCATTCGCGCCTCGCGGCGGCGCGCTGACCAGAACGGCGGAGACTCACGCATGGCAGAG
>DASWUT010000907.1:0-1531 GCA_036401455.1 Gemmatirosa sp.
CGGGCGGTCGTGGTGCATGAAACCGGCCGCACCGTCCGCAAGGTGCGGGTGTCCCACGCGACGGCCACCGCGCCTCACGCGACTCAGCCGCGCCTCACGCGACTCAGCGTCGCGCAGCGTTGACACGTTCCCGCGCGCGCCGTAGTTCACCCCGCATGGCCGCACGCCCGCCGATCGCTCCTCTACCGCGCGCGCTCGCCGACGGGCTCGTGCGGCGCGTTGCCGGGGCGAGCGCAACCGATGCGCCCGACGAACTCGCCGTCGAGGAACCGCTGCTCATCGAGCTCGCGTTCGACCGCGACGGCGGCCGCGTGACCGAGAGCGTCTCGGTGACGATGCGCACTCCGGGCCACGACGTCGAGCTCGCCCTCGGCTTCCTCTACACCGAAGGGATCGTCACCAGTCGCGACGAAGTCGTCGCGCCCGCGGCCGAGCCGCCCACCGCGGCGGGTGTCCGCGACTGCAATACGGTGCGGATCACCGTGCGTGCGGGCGTGCCGGTCGACGTGCGGCGCCTCGAGCGGCACTTCTACACGGCGTCCAGCTGCGGCGTGTGCGGCAAGACCTCGCTCGAGGCGCTCGCGGCCGGGCGTGCCATCGCGCTTCCGGCGGGACGTCCGGTCGTCGCACCAACGGTCGTACACGCGCTGCCCAACATCCTGCGCCAGGCGCAGGCCGTGTTCGATCGCACCGGCGGGCTGCACGCCGCCGCGCTGTTCACGCCGGACGGCGAGCTCGCCGCCGTGCGCGAGGACGTGGGGCGCCACAACGCGGTCGACAAGCTCGTCGGCGCCGCGCTGCTCGCCGGCCGGCTTCCGCTCGACGAGCGGATTCTCCTCGTCAGCGGGCGCGCCAGCTTCGAACTCGTGCACAAGGCGCTAGCTGCGGGTATCCCGATCCTCGCGGCCGTCGGCGCGCCGTCGAGCCTCGCCGTCGACACCGCGCGCGCGTACGGCCTCACGCTGCTCGGCTTCGTCCGCCAGGGACGCTTCAACGTGTACGCCGGCGCGGAGCGCGTCGGCGTACACGTCGAGGTGCCCGCCGGCACCGCCTGACACGGCGCCGGCCGTTTACCACGTCACCTTACCGCGTCACGTCATCGCGTCAGGGCTGCGACGCGACCGTGCTCCCCTGGTCGCCGTGCGTCGCCTGTCCCACGCGCGTCCGACCAACCGCGAGCGAGTCGGTGTTCGGATGGCCGTGCTTGGCCTCGAACGCGACGCTGTCGGCCTTGGACGGGTAGGGCGCGGCGGGCCCGATCTTGGTCGCCTTGTGGAAGCCGAACGCGCCACCGGTGAGCGAGCCGACGATGAGCGCGCCCGGCACGTTGCCGACGATCGCGCCGACGACCGCGCCCGCGCCCGCGCCGCCGCCGATGCCCTTCGCGACGAGCCAGCGCTGGGCGCGGGTCCACGGCCAGGTGCGCTTGTGCTTGGCCGGCTGCACCGCCGCGACCGTGATCGGCCGCGCGCTGTCGGCCGCCGGGCGCGGCGTCGCGGTCGCGTCGCGGTCGATCACCGCGGGTGCGGCG
>DASWUT010000908.1:0-2705 GCA_036401455.1 Gemmatirosa sp.
TTATCCGACCATACCCGACGGGCCCGCCCCCGCCGCGGTGCTCGCGCCCGACCCCGCCGCCCACGCGTACCCGCGCCCGCAGCTCGTGCGCGATCAGTGGACCTCGCTCAACGGGGCGTGGCAGTTCGCCCTCGATCGCGCGGCCAGCTGGCACCGCCCCGACGAGGTCGTCTGGGATCGACGGATCGTCGTCCCGTTCGCCCCCGAGACCGAGGCGAGCGGCATCGATGACCCCGGGTTCTATCGGCGGTGCTGGTACCGTCGCCGCTTCGACGCGCCGCCCCTCGAGCCGGGCGAGCGTCTGATCCTGCACTTCGGCGCGGTCGACTACGAGGCGACGGTGTGGGTCAACGGCGTCGAGGTGACGCGGCACGAGGGCGGCTACACCCCGTTCCAGGTCGACGTCACCGACGCGCTGCGCTCGGACGCGCCGCAACTGCTCGTCGTCTGCGCCGACGACGACCCGCAGGACCTCGCCAAACCGCGCGGCAAGCAGGACTGGCTGCTCCAACCGCACTCGATCTGGTATCCGCGCACGACGGGGATCTGGCAGACGGTCTGGATCGAGCGCGTGCCCGGCACCCGCATCAGCGCGCTCCGCTGGTCGGCCAACCTCGAGCGCTGGGAAGTCGGCGTCGCGGCGATCGTCGACGGACCGCGCGCCGGCGACGGACTGCGCCTGGCGGTGCGCCTGACCGCGCGCGGCGAGACGCTCGCCGACGACACCTACCTCGTCACCGCGGGCGAGGTCCACCGCCGGATCGCGCTCTCCGATCCCGGCATCGACGACTACCGCAACGCGCTCCTCTGGCGCCCCGAGCACCCGACGCTGATCGACGCCGAGCTGACGCTGCTCGCGCCGGACGGCGCGGTGCTCGACCACGTGTCGAGCTACTGCGCGCTGCGCCAGGTCGGCGTGCAGGGCGACCGCTTTCTGCTCAATGGGCGTCCGTACCACCTGCGGCTCGTGCTCGACCAGGGCTACTGGGCGGCCACCGGCCTCACCGCGCCGAATGACGCGGCGCTTCGCCACGACGTCGAACTCGCCAAGGCGCTCGGCTTCGGCGGCGTGCGCAAGCACCAGAAGATCGAGGACCCGCGCTACCTGTACTGGGCCGACCGGCTGGGCCTCCTCGTGTGGGAAGAAATGCCGAGCCCGTACCGGTTCACGCGGCGCTCGGTGGAGCGGCTGACGAAGCAGTGGCTCGACGTGCTGCGACGCGACGCGAGTCATCCGTGCATCATCGCGTGGGTGCCGTTCAACGAGAGCTGGGGCGTGCCAGATTTGCCGACGACGGCCGCGCAGCGGCACTGGGTGTCGGCGCTGTACCACCTGACGCGCACCGTGGACCACTCGCGCCCGGTGGTCGGCAACGACGGATGGGAGAGCGTCGCGACCGATCTCGTCGGCATCCACGACTACGACGCCGATCCGGAGCGCATGCGCCGCCGCTACCGCCCGGACGTCGAGCTTCCGCAGATCTTTGAGCGCGAACGCCCCGGCGGGCGCGTGCTCGTGCTCGAGGGAATCGACGAGAACGCGCGCCTTCCCGTCGTGCTCTCCGAGTTTGGCGGGATCGCCCTCGCCCACGACGAAGAGAACACGTGGGGCTACTCGCGGAGCCGCAGCACCGAGGAGTTCGCCGACAAGTACCGCGCGCTGCTCGCGGCCGTGAACGGCATCGGGCTCTTCGCCGGCTTCTGCTACACGCAGTTCGCCGACACCTACCAGGAGGCGAACGGGCTCGTCACGATGGACCGCGCGCCGAAGTTCTCGATCGCGGCGATCCGGCGCGCCACGGCCGGCGTGCCCGACCGCAGTTCGATTACCGGGGCGACCTGACCGGACGTGCCTGGCCCGGCATGACTGATCGGCGCGGTCGGCGCGCAGGTCGTGCGCGGATCTTGCCCCACGCGCCCCCATGCCGACACGCCTAACGCACGACCTGCTCGACGAGCGCCCGCTCTCCGGCGGCGGGCGGCGGATCGCGCTCCGCTTCGGGCGCGAGGGCGACGAGGAGCGCGTGCCGGGCCTGCTCCTCGTCCCAGACGGCGCGGGCCCGACCCGCCTCGCGCCGGCGGCCGTGCTCCTCCACGGCTACTCGTCGCGCAAGGAGGACATGGCCGAACTCGTCGGGCGCGGGCTCCTCGCGCGCGGCATCGCCTCGCTGGCCATCGACCTGCCGCTGCATGGCGAGCGGCGCGGCGACGTCGACTTCCGCTCGGTGCGCAACCCGCTCGCCCTCACCCAGGCCTGGCGCCGCGGCCTCGCCGACGGCAAGCTCGCCCTCGGCTACCTCGGCGCGCGCCCCGAGGTCGACGCCGACCGCCTCGCGATCACCGGCTACTCGATGGGCAGCTTCCTCGGCGTGCAGATCGCGGCTGATGCGGCCGTCGTGCGGGCGCTCGTCCTCGCCGCCGGCGGCGACCTGCCGACGGGCACGCCGTTCGACCGGTTGGTGCGCGCCGTCGCCGACCCGCTCAAGGCGGTGCGGCGGTTCGACGGGCGCCCGCTGCTGATGGTCCACGGCCGTCGCGACACGACCGTACGCCCGGACCAGGCGCAGCGCCTGTTCGACGCGGCGAGCGAGCCGAAGGAGCTGCGCTGGTACGACGCAGGCCACTACCTGCCGGCGTCGGTGATCGACGACGCGGCCGCGTGGCTTGCCGACCGGCTCGCGCGCGCCGCGCCGGGGCGCGCGGAC
>DASWUT010000909.1:0-9024 GCA_036401455.1 Gemmatirosa sp.
CCGGCCCGCCGGGGGCCGCGCCGTCGGATCACGGGCGCGGGGTGCCGTCTTTACTTCCCCCACGTCCGGTTCTGACGGAACGCCCCGCCGTCACGCCGCACCTCCCCGCAGCGCGGCACACCAAACCGCCCTCCGCGCGCCGGGTCACGCGCGGCCGCGCATCCACCACCGGAGGCCGAGGTACATGAGGAGCCAGTCGGCGCCCGCGAACGGGGCGAGCATGATCCCGGCGGGCGCGATCCGGTCCGGGACGCGCACGGCGTAGAGGACAACGCCGTGTGCCACCGCGAGCCCGGCGAGGGCGGCCCAGAAGCGCGGCCGCCCCCGGTACTCCGGCATGTGGTCGACGAGCACATAGAACACCCCGGCCGCCAGCGCCGTCAGGAACCCCTTCTCCTCACTCGAGAATGCGGCGACGAGGAACAGCAGCGGGACGAACACGACGGCGGTGACCAGCAGGGTTCGCTTGTTGCTTGCGTCTAGCATGACGGCGTGGTTGGGTTCAGCAGGAAAGCGTGGTCTGGTCCAGCAGAAGGTGCCGCACAGCCGCCGCGGTTACGGTTCGCTCAGGCACGCCCTGTAGTCGTTACCAAAATGAGCAAGGTCGCGCACGAGGGAGAGACCGCCGGTAATCAAGGATACGTTCTTCAGACCGGAGGCGATGGTGGCGAGTCCTCTGACTTCGTAGTTCCATTGGAATGTACCGGCCACCTTGCTCGTGTAGGCAAGGCCACTGCCTAACGGATCGTTACTCAGGGTCGAGGTCGCGATGCCGGCCACGCCGATCAGCGACCCAGCCACGGCCGCGCCGAGGGATGCCTCGGGTGCGAGGACGGTTAGTGCCACACCGGCAAAGTCCAACGCGACCGGGAGCCCAGCCTTTACCGCACAACGCGGATTGAAAGGTGGGTTCGGACGAGTCACCGGCGTCGGATTGTAGTTCGGGCCGATCGTGGGTCCCCCGCCGGGTCCGCCGACGCCGGGCCCGAATGGCGACGAGAAGCTCCCGCACGTGAGGCAGCTCGGGATGAAGGGCAGGGCGGGCGGGAGCGAGGGCGGAGTGGCGGTCGCCGTAACGGTCACCCCTTGCAGCGTAGTCTGATTGCCGTCGCCGCCCGGACACTGGTACACGACACTTCCGTCGTCTTGCGTTACGGGCGCCAGCTCTTCAGTTGGGCAGGTCCCGCTCGGATCGCGGTAGTTGACCGGGTTGTTGCCGGCATAGGTGTACCAGTTGATGCCGGCCTGCAGCCCGGTCGGGTCGGGGCTGAGGAAGCGCTGGAGCGCGGGGTCGTAGTAGCGGGCGCGGTTGTAGTAGAGCCCCGTCTCGGCGTCGTACTCGCGCCCCTCGAAGCGCAGTCGGTTCGTCCACCCCCCGGCCAGGCTCTCCTGCACCGTGTCCGCGATGCCGAACGGCTGGTAGGTGTAGCGCGCCGCGAGCGCGCCACCGCCGTCGACCAGCCCCACCACGTGCCCCGGCAGCTCCGTCGCGTAGTCGTACAGCGTGGCGGCGCCGCCCGCCGTCGGCGCGACGAGCACGCTGTGCGGCTGGTCCAGCCCACCAGGGTAGTACGCGTACTGCGCCACGATCCGCCCGGTACCGTCCGCGTCGGCCGCGAGATTGTCGCCGTCCCACACGAAGTAGGTGATCGCGCCGGTGTTGAGGTTCGTCTTGCGCACGCGCCGCCCCCAGGCGTCGTAGCCGAACGTCACCATCTGCGTGAGCCCCGTGGTCGTCTGATTCGGGTTGTTCCACACCGAGGCCAGCTGGCCCAGGCTGTTCCAGGTGAGCCCCTGCACGCCCACGCCGTTGATGACGCGCCAGTACATGTTGCCGTCCGCGTCGTAGTTCAGTTGCTGCCCGTTCGCGACCGTCAACTGGTTGCCCGTGTTCGGGGCGACCGTGAAGCCCGCCCCCGACGGGTTCCCCACGGCGTCGTACTGGAAGCTGCGGAGCGCGGTGAGCGGCGACATGCTCGTGGGCGCACACGTCGTCGTCATCGGGCCGTCGCCCACGATCTGCGTGCCGGTCGGGTTGCTGTAGTTGGACGTGCACTGCCCTGGCTGGACCGCGAAGTCCTGCATGCCGGTCAACTGCCCCGCGTTGTCGTACGTGTACTGCCGCTCGACGCTCTGCGTGCTGTTGAAGCGGGCCGTGACCCGGAGCCCGTTGTCGTAGCTGAAGGCGCGCCCGAGGACGCCGTCCAGGCTGCCGGTGCTGTAATGGCGTGACGTGAGCGCGTGCGCGGCGTTGACCGTGTCCCGGACCGTGACCCCGTTCGGCCATGCCACCGCGGTCGGCACGTTGTCCGCGTTATAGCTGAGGGTGGTCAGCATGCCGCCCGACGCGAGCGAGTCGAGGACGCCCGCCGCGTGGTCGAAGCCGTACTGGACGTCGTTGGAGGCGGTGGGGCCGATCGCTTGTGGGCCGCTGCTCTCCGTAAAAACCTGCGTACGCCGACTGAGCGAGTCGTACCGCGAATGGACGAGGTAGCGCATGGCTGAGAGTGCGGGCAGGCGATGCACGGCCAGCGTGTCCCGGCCGAGCGAGTCGGTCCACACGCTGTCGACGCTCTCGGCGTTGGCGGCCCAGCGCACGTGACCGATGGCGTCCGTCCCGTACGTCGCGTTCACCGCCGTCTTGTTCGAGTCCTCCGCGGCGGCACGGCTGGCGAGGAACCCGAGCGTTGCGTCATAGCCGAAGGTGACGGTCTGCCCGCGGCGGTTCGTCACCTTCGCGACCCGGCCGGCGGTGTCGTACGTCGTCGCGGTCGAATGCTTGCTCGGGTCCCAGCTCAACACGGGTAGGCCTAACGCACTCACGCTATCCTGGTACACCTGGCCCACGGCATCGGTCACCGTCCGCGCGTACAGGGCGTCGTAAGCCGTCGTGGTCGTGTGGCTGTTGGCGTCGGTGGCCCGCGCCGGGCGGTTCAGCAGGTCGTAGGTCTGGCTCGTGGTGTGGCTGAGCGGGTCGGTGCCGACCGAGTCGCGGCCGACCGCGTCGTGCAGGACCGATGTCGTCCCGGCGGGGCTGGTCATGCTCTTGGTATTCTGCAGCCCCGTCGACTCGTACGCGTACGTCGTCACGTGCCCGCGGGGGTCGGTAACCTTGGTCGGCCGCGGGTCGCCTGCAGCCTGGCCCGTGTAGTCGTACGCGGTTGCGGGCTGGGCCGTGCCGCCCGCGCGCACGCTCGCGAGCCGGCCGTTGCTGTAGGCGCGGTATTCGACCTCTTGCCCGCCGACACGAGTCTGCTGCAGGCCGTAGAAGTTGGCCGCGTCGTACGTAAACGCCGTGCCGACCTTGCTGGCCGCATCGTACACGCTGTCGAGCAAGAATGGGTGCGCCGCGTCCCACACGTAGGTGGTCACCTGCTTACGGGCGTCGACGGTTTGTGTGACGTTCCCGTTCGCGTTGCGCTGGGCCGTGGTCGTGACGCCGCCGGGGAGAGCCAGGTACGACGCCGCGCCCCACTGGTCGAGCTTCATGAAATTGATCGCGCCGGTCGGGTCGGTCACGTACACGTTCGGCCAGCTCCAGGGGAGCGAGTCGGCAGGGGTGGACAGGGAGCCCTTCCCCGTCGCGCCCTGGTCCACGAGCAGCGCGGTCGCCCACGAACTCACGACCGTGTGGGGGCGGGCAGTCCCGCCCGCGCCGGCGCCCGCGGGGGCCCAGGCGTCGCTTAGCGCGCCCCATTCGTCGTACGCGTACTGCGACACGGCGTTGCGCCGGTCCTGCCACTGGGTGAGCAGGGCATGCCCGGTGTAGGACGCGAGGAACGCGCGCTGGCCGTCCGGGTCGGTGACCCAGCTCAGACTCTTCGAGGCCGTGTCGACGCCGTAGTAGGTCGTGCGCCCCATGCCGTCGGTGATCGTGTAGGGCGTCTGCAGCTTCCAGAGCGCGTTGTCGCTGTACCCGGCCTCGCCGCGCCACTTGAGCGTGTACCCGTGCCCGGTCGGGTCCGTGACGCTCCGGAGCACCGTGCCCCAGCTCGCGCTCGCGTAGCCGAACGTGGTCGCGTTCCCGAGCGCGTCGCTGACCTTCGCGGTCCGGCCGTCACTGTTGAACGTCGCGGTCGACCCGTCCGGGTACTGCCGCGTGAGCTGGGTCGTGCTCGTGTTGTACGTGACCGTGCTGAAGTCGCCTGGGGGCGAGGGGTAGGTGTAGATGCCCCCGCTCAGCGTGGGCGTGTCCCAGTAGCCCAGCTCCCCATTGCCGTCCATGATCACGAGGCCGCCCGCCGCGCCGTTGCTGGTGGCCCACGCGTAGCGCGGCGCGCCCACCGGGCCCCACCCGGCCCCGTACACGCTCGCCGGCCCGTTCAGCCAGTCGACCGGCACGCGCACCGACACAGGGAGCTGCGCCAGAAGCGTCGCGCCCTGGTAGGCGCTCACGATCGCCGTGTAGACCCGGGCGAAGTCGGCGGGTTGCCCACCCATGCTCGGCGTCGTCGCGACCGCGTCGAACTGCACGGCCAGCCGATTCGTCGTCCCGTGCGCGTAGCGGCGCACGAGCGGACTCCCGCCGAACAAGGGTACCGACGCGCCGGCGTCGGTCTGCAGCTGCACGGCGATCCGGTCGGTGGTGGCCGGCACGGTGCTGACGTCCAACACGACCATCGGGTGCAGCCACGCGCGCCCGCTCCGGTACGCGAACGTCAGGCTCTTCGCCGCGTCCTGGCTCGTGTACGCGGGCGTGCTGTAACTTGAGACCTGCTCGCCGCAGTCGAGCGCGCACCGGCTCGGGTCGCGGTAGAGCGTTGGCGAGAGCACCGTCACGGCAATGGGCGGCGCGTACGTGACGCGGCCCCCGCCGGAGTTCGTCCCGTCGCTGATCGACGCCGCGAGGGTGTGCGACGCCCCGGCCGTCAGCGTGACGGCCACGTGCGAGGTCGCGTAGGCCCCGCACCCGCTGTAGGTGCCGACCGCGTACCCGTCGTTCGCGGTACTCACAGGGGCGCCGTCGAGCGTGACCTGCCGGGTGCTGGCGACGAGCTTCTGGTTGTCGCACCAGCTGATCGTGACGGTGACCGCACCGGTCTGCGGCGTCGCCCCGTTGGGACTGAACCACGCGGTCGGCGGCGCCGAGTCGCCGCCGACCACGACCGCCGGCCGCGCCCCCGTTTGGGCGCGGAGGCGACCGCCGAAGCTGGCAAGTCCCAGGGCGAGGGCGCCGACACACGACGGCCAACGGTGCCAAGGGTGCCGACGGGGCGAGGGCCGGCCGCGCCGGAGAACGGCCGGGCGAGACGGCCGGGGGCGCCAGAGCAGGGGAGACATGGGGAAGGGACCGGGGGCGAGGGGCCCCAGCGCCCGTGAGGCGCCGGGGAGCGGCACCCGCCTCCAAAGCACGCCGAAGGCCAGCCCTCCACAACGCCTAACGCCCGGCGCCGCAACGGGTTAGACGATCCGGCCGCGCGCTGCCCGTTCGCATTCGCACCGTTCGAACGGGCGTTCGCACCGCACCGGACGCGAATGCGAATGTCGCCCGCCCACGGATCGGGCCCACGCTCCCTCGCCGAAGGCCCCTGTGTCTCGATATTCCACGTGCGTCGCCTGGTCCAGCGACGCATCATCGGTCGTGGGCGACCTGCGCGCGTCAGTGACGACGACGGCGTCAGCGCGACCCCCGCAGCACCTCCGGTGCGGCCAGGATGGCGACTATCGCGCGTTCCACGGGACGGCTCGAAAGGGGGGCCGCTCGCGCCCACCAGCTAACGACTGACTGTGGTCCGTTGTCGAACCGGCGCGCTGGGCGGGAGTGCCGAGACCGTGCTGGCGCGAGCCATGGCGGTTGAAGATGGTGAGCCGTTGGCGCGCGACCACCACGAGCTACGCCGGCCGGCAGTGTGCGTCCTCGAGTTCGTGTGTGCCGCGGCGCCGACGTCCTAGACTGGCCCGAGGCGGTGTCCGACCGGTATGGCGTGCAACGGCTTACGAACCATGCCGCCCGCCAGCGATTACGAGTGCGGTGTCGTGCATTCGATTATTGGGTAAATGGTCGCTCGTCCGTAATCGGTATTGAGAATGGCTCTTCTCGTAACCGGTTCGGCTTCGGCGTAAGTTGTCGCACGCGCGGGAATCACCGACCCCGGACCCGCCAAGAACCCGAGCTTCCGAGACGCGCATGACCGACGTGGTGATCAGACCCGACGACCGCGCCAGCACCGTTCCGGCAGCCGGCGCGCGGCTGCCGCTCGTTCTGCCCGACGGCGCTCGGCTGCCTGTCTGGTCCGTGCCGGCCAGCGGCCCCATGTCGCCGCACGCGGCCGAGAGCCACCCCGCGCTCGTCTACCTCGCCTCACTCGCCCCCGGGTCGCGGCGCACCATGCGCCAGAGCCTCGACGTGGTGGCCGCCCTGCTCACCGGCGGCCGCGCCGACCACGCCACGCTGCCCTGGCACCTGCTCCGCTACCAGCACACGACGGCCGTCCGGGCCGCCCTGGCCGAGCAGTACAAGCCCGCGACTGCGAACAAGATCCTCGCCGGCCTCCGGGGCACGCTCAAGGCGGCGTGGCGCCTCGAGCTCGTCGACGCCGAGGCGTACCGCCGCGCGGCCGACGTCGTCGCCGTCCGCGGCACGTCGGCGCCGGCCGGGCGCGAGCTCACCCCGGGCGAGATCCGCGCCCTGCTCGAGACGTGCGCGGCCGACCCGAGCGTCGCCGGGCTCCGGGACGCGGCGGTGCTGGCCCTGCTCTACGGCGCGGGGCTCCGGCGCGCCGAGGCCGTGCGCCTCGACGCCCACCACCTCGAGGTCGACGGAGCGAATGCCGGGCGCGTGACGGTGTCAGGCAAGGGCAACAAGACGGGGCTCGCCTACGCCCGCGGCGGCGCCCTCCAAGTGCTCCGCGGCTGGTTGGCGGCGCGCGGCCTAACGCCGGGCGCGCTCCTACTGCCCGTGTCGCAGAAGGGCGCGATCGTCCACACCCGCGCCGAGCGGGGCAGCCCCGAGGTGCCGGCCCGGCTGACCGAGCACGCCGTCTACAAGCGGCTGCGCACGCGCGCCCTGGAAGCCGGCGTGCGGCCCTTCAGCCCCCACGACTGCCGCCGTACCTTCGCCGGCGACCTCCTCGACGCCGGCGCCGACATCGCCACCGTGCAGCAGCTCCTGCGGCACGCCAGCGTGAACACCACGGCCAAGTACGACCGCCGCGGCGAGCGGGCGAAACGGGATGCGGCCGACCTCCTCCACTTTCCCCACGTCCGGTTCGGCTGATGCCTGCTCTGGTGGACGTGATGGTCGCACACTTACTCACGCGTCGTCCGCGGCGCGCCGTTGCCGCATATGCGCGAGCATCAGCGCGCGAGCAACAATCGGTGTGGTCGAGTCCCAAGTCACGGCGCGTGTTCAGAACGCTCGCAAAGCGGGCCCCGTACTTAGCAACGCGCGAGCTGTCCCGCTTCGGCGGTGCGCTTGCTCTTCGGCTCCGCCGCTGCGACTTCGATCTGCTTTATCGCCGGGTAGGCGGATCTGCTCCTAACGCGGTCCCTGACGGCCGCTTGCGGCGCCGTCGTCGAATCGCCTGGATGCGTGCAACCCGACTCATCCGCCTGAAGCTCATCCTACCACCACCCTAGTTCTCCGACCGGCCTCACAATCACCGACCACGGCGCGCTGGCCGCAGCCTGGTCAGCAGCGGATAGCGAGAAACGTGTGTGCCGGGGCAGGCCCTCCACCGGAGGCCAGCGCCAGCCATCCCGAAGCCACAACAGGAGCGGGATGTCAAATCTGCCACTCCGGCGGCGCAGCACAGTAGTCTACGCGCTCCTACTCACCTGGTAGGGCGCCACTTCCTCCCGACGCGCCCGCCAATGCCCTCCCGCGCCCGTCGCCGCATGCCTGGTCGTCGTCTTTGGTCCGAGATCGCGTCGCTCGACGAACACGAGCTCCGCCTCCAGGTGGTTGTTCCCCTGCTACGCGCCACGCCGGGCGTCTCGAACGTCACTGACGTACACGGGCAGAATGAGCGCGGCCTCGACGTCATCTTCTTCGTCGAGACGGCGATCGAGCGGACCTGCTACGGCCTCCAGCTCAAGACCGGGCCGATCAGCGGCGGGGGAACTGGCGATCGCACGGTCAAGCAGATCGTCGACCAGCTCGAACTCGCGACCGATTACGCGCATCCGATCGCCACCCGGAACGCGGGCGAGTACCAGATCGACGTATTAGTGGTGTGCACCAGCGGCAAGATCAGCGGGACGGCGCGCGCAGAGATCGCGAGCCGGCTCAAGAAGACGCGCGTCCGGTTCTGGGACGGCGACGAGTTGATCAAGCAGATCCACGCGCACCTTCCGCAGCTGTTCCAGCTGACCGACGGCGCGGCCGTCGCGTACTTACGCGCCCTCGAGTCGCGGCTCGATGTGTTGGATGCGCTCGACCAAATCCCCGGTGTAGCCAAGCGCACTCTGTCCCAGGTGTTCGAGGAGCCCCGGCTGCGGCGGAAGTTCGACCCCACGATCGCCGGCAATGCCGAGGGCGCCCCCGTGGCCGCGTCCAAAGATATCGGCGCTCTGACGCTCCTCGACCAGCCACACCACGCCGTTCTACTCGGCGAGCAAGACGCCGGCAAGACCAGCATCCTCCGCATGCTCGCGCTGCGCCGGGCGCGTGCGGTCTTCGGCGGCGACGGCGCCGCGGCCATTGCGGGGGGCGCCGGGACCCTGCCGGTAATCTTGCGGGCGCGGACGGCGCTCGGCTCCGGGCTGACGCTCGTCGAAGCGATCGCGACCGAGTTGCGGTCGCTGGGAGCCGCCGAACTCGCGGGTACCCTCGCAGACGATCTCGCGACGGGTCACTACGCTGTTCTGATCGACGGCTTCAGCGAACTCACAAGTCAGGAGGACAAAGAGCTCCTCGCGGCGCTCGTCGAGCGCTTCCTCGAAGCGTACCCGCTCGTCCGCGTCGTGGTCGCGGCGCGCCCGGGCGACTTCCTCACGCTCCGATACCTCCCCAAGTTCCACCAGTACACGATCGAAGACTTCAGCGAGCAGCAGGTCGCCTCGCTGGCCCGGCGGTGGGTCGGC
>DASWUT010000910.1:0-2642 GCA_036401455.1 Gemmatirosa sp.
GGAGCGGAGCGCGCCGCGGCCGTGTCGCGTCCGACGGCCGCGCTCCTCCCCGGGTGGACACGGGACGCACTCGGCAGTTGGACGATCACGCGTGGGAGTGGCGCGCCCACGCGCGTCGTCGCCTGCTCGCTGGACCGGCCCGCGTACGTCGTCAGTGAGATCACGGACGATGGGTACCTGCGGCTGCACGATCCGGCCGTCGCTCGCCGCCAGCACCCGCTGTGGGATCAGTTCCATGAGGGGCAGCGCGTGCGCGTGATCGCCACCGCTGCGGACCCGACGGGCGGTTCGCCCGCGGCGGGCGTTCCGGGGGTGATCGGCGTACGTAGCACGCACCTGTATCGTCGGCGAGCGGTCGATTCCGCACGCGCGACGGTGGACGCGTTTTACGTCGACGTTGGTGCGCGCTCTCGCAGCGAGGCGGAGCAGCTCGGCGTGCGGCTCCTCGCGCCGGTGACGCGCGACATGCCACCGGTGCGGTTCGGCGCGACAGGCGCGAGCCAGATTGCCGCGTACGTCGCCGCGCCAGCGATTGCCCAACGGATCGGCTGTGCCACGGTCGCGGCGGCCGCGCGGGGAACGCCGGCGCACGGCCGCACGACGTTCGTCGCAGCCGCACAGAGCGCGTACGACCAGACCGGGCTCGCCGCGGTGCTCGCGCGCACCGGACCTGTCGACTCGCTGATCCTCGTCGACCCCGCGGCCGCGCCCACCGGCCTGGGCGACTCGACCGGGATCCTCGACGGCCCGTTGCGGACGCCGATCCGGACGCTCGTCGCCGCCCGCCCGCGCGCCGGCCGCGCGCTCAGCGTACGCACGCGCTTTCCGGGCACGCTGGTCGAAACGGTACGCCTGGCCGACGCCGAGCGGCTCGCGACGGCCGTCGCGCACGCCGCGGGCGTCGACCCGAACGTGGCGCGCGGATTCCCGGCGGCCGCTCGCGTCTGGACGCCTGCGACGGCCGGCCTGGCGTCGCCGGACCACCCGGACTCGCTCGCCGCCGACGCCGAACTTCTTCGCCGGCTCGCCGACACGTATGGCGCGTCGGGGCACGAGGGACCGGTGCGCGAGGCGGTGCGCGCGCTCCTGCCGGCGTGGGCGGGCCGCCGCGCGACGGTCGACACGGCGGGCAACCTCGTCGTCGCGGTCGGACCTGACCGCGACACGGTCGCCTTCGTCGCGCACCTCGACGAGATCGGTTTCGCCGTCACCCGCATCGCCCCGGATGGGACCGTCGCGTTACGACCGTTAGGCGGCTTCTATCGTTCGCTCTGGGAAGGGCAACCGGCGCTGCTGCACCGTGACGGCGCACCGCCGCTCGCCGGCGTGTTCGTGCCGCGCGACTCGGCCCACACGCGCGAGCCGTCCGAGCTGACCGCGTGGTTCGGCATCGATTCGTCGACGCTCGTCGCGCTCGGCGTACGCGCCGGCGCGGCCGTGACCGGCGTCAAGTCCGGAACTCGCCTTGGCACGACGCGCTTCACGGCGCGCAGCTCGGACGACCGCACCGGCGACGCCGCGCTGCTGCTCGCCATGCGCGCGCTCGACCCGGCGCGGCTGACGCACAAGGTCATTTTCGCGTTCACGACTCGCGAGGAGATCGGGCTCGAAGGCGCTGCCGCGCTCGCCGCCGAATGGGGCGCGAACGTGCGTCGCGTCTACGCCGTGGACACGTTCGTGGCGAGCGACGCGCCGCTCGAGAGTCATCGGTTCGCCGACACCCCGCTCGGCGCCGGCGCCGTCATCCGCGCCGTCGACAATTCGAGCGCGGCCCCGGCCGAGGATGTCGACGCGGTCGTCGCGATCGCGCGGCGCGCCGGGATCCGGATTCAGATCGGCACGACCAACGGCGGGAACGACGGCTCGGAGTTCGCGCGCGTCGGCGCGATCGACGTGCCACTCTCCTGGCCCGGGCGCTACAGTCACTCGCCGGTCGAGGTGCTCGATCTGCGCGACCTGCGCGCGCTCGCCAACCTCGTCGCGGCGCTCGCGCTCGCCCCCGCGCCCCGCGCGCAGCCGTAACGCATCTCGTCTGCCCCTCATGCCACGCGCCCTGCTCTCCGTTTCGAACAAGTCCGGGCTCGCCGAGTTCGCCCGCGGTCTCGCGGCGCTCGGCTTCGAGCTCGTCTCCACCGGCGGGACCGCGCGCGCGCTGCGCGAGGCAGGCCTCGAGGTGGCCGACGTCAGCGACGTCACCCGCTTCCCCGAAATGCTCGACGGGCGCGTCAAGACGCTGCACCCCGCCGTGCACGGCGGCCTGCTTGCGCGCCGCGATCTGCCCGAGCACGTCGCGACGATCGCCGAGCACGGCATCGCGCCGATCGACGTCGTGGCGGTCAACCTGTACCCGTTTCGCGAGACGGTCGCGCGAGCCGACGTCACGCCGGCCGAGGCCGTCGAGCAGATCGACATCGGGGGCCCGTCGATGCTGCGCTCGGCCGCGAAAAACTTCGACGCGGTGACCGTCGTCGTCGATCCGGCGGACTATCCCTCGGTGCTCGAAGCGCTGGGCACGGGTGGCGACGCCGGGCTCCGCCGCCGGCTCGCGGCCAAGGTGTACGCGCACACGGCGGCCTACGACGCGGCGATCGCGGCCTGGTTCGCGGAGGAGGACGGCGACCGCTTCCCGGAGCGCCTCCCGC
>DASWUT010000911.1:0-2279 GCA_036401455.1 Gemmatirosa sp.
CCGCGCGCCCGGGTGGATGTCGATCCCGGTTTCACGGTGCGCGAACTCCGTTACCAGCCGCGGCACGCGCGGGACCCCATGCCGGTGCAGGATGTGCGCGATCCGGTAGCATGCGGTCGCGTAGAACCCCGGGTACGCCGCGATCACCTCGTCCACGCTCGCCGCGGCCGGGTCGCCGTCGTGGGTGGCGCGCGCGTCTTCCAGGAGCGCGTCGTACACCGCCGGCAGCTCCGCGACCGCTGCGGCCTCCAGCTCCTCCGCCGGCCGCCCGAGGATCGCCGCGACCGGTTCGAGCACCGTGCGCAGTGCGCGGCGCACCGCGCCGAGCTCGTCGCCCATCTCGCTGGCCTTGCAGGGCTCCCCGCACGCCGGGCCCATCTCGCCGTCCGGCAACTCGTTCGCGAGTGGCGGAAAGAGCAGTGCGAGCAGCGCCCGTACCGCGTGCTCCGTGTTCGCCCGCAGCCGCGGTGGTAGCGCGAACGCCTGGCGCGCGGCCGCGAGGCGGGTGAGGAACGCGAGCTGCGACGAGGTCTCGTCGGGCAGCGCACGGTCGGGTTCGAGGTCGGGCGCGGAAGTCGTCACGCCCGACAAGCTCGCCCGTGCCGATCCGCGCCGCCATGCCTGGGCCGCTACCCCCGCGCCAGGCCGCGAACCGAGCCGCCGACCGGACCGCGGACCGGACCGCCGGCCGACGGCACCACGACGCTCAGGCCGCCAGTGGGCGCCGCACCTCGAGGCGATCGCCGGGCGCGCGCTCGCCAGCAGGACGTGCCAGCCGGTGCGCCAGCCAGGGCTGCGGCAGCCCCGCCGCGGCCTGCATCAGCTCCGCCGCAGCGTCCGCTGCCATCGGTCGCCCAAACAGGTAGCCCTGCACGACGTCGCACGCCCGCTCGGCCAGGTACGTCAGCTGCTCGGGCGTCTCGACGCCTTCCGCGACGACCGAGAGGCCGAGCGAGTGGCCGAGCGCGATGATCGCCTCAGTGATCGCGCCGCTCTGCCGGTCGGTGACCGCGTCCCGCACGAAGCTCTTGTCGAGCTTGATGCAGTCGATCGGGAAGCGCTTGAGGTAGCCGAGCGACGAGTAGCCCGTCCCGAAATCGTCGAGCGAGATGCCTACCCCCGCCTCGCGGAGCCCCTGCAGCACCGCGACCGTGTGCGCGGTGTCGTCCATGAGCAACGACTCCGTCACTTCCAGCTCCAGCAGCGCCGGGTCGACAGCGTGGTCGGCGAGCGCGGCGTGCACGACCGAGAGCAGGTCTGCGTGCTTGAACTGGCGCGCCGACAGGTTCACCGACACCGCGGCCAGCGGCAGCCCCTCGGCACGCCACGCGGCGAGCTGTGCGCACGCGGTGCGCAGCACCCACTCGCCGATCGGGACGATGAGGCCCGTCGCTTCGGCCACGGGGATGAACTCGACCGGCGAGACGAGACCGCGCTCCGGATGCTGCCAGCGGAGGAGCGCCTCGAAGCCCCGCACGCGCCCGGTTGCCACGTCCATCTTGGGCTGGTAGTGCAGGAACAGCTGCCCGCGCTCGAGCGCGTGCCGCAGATCGGTCTCGAGCGCCATGCGCAGGTGCAGCCGCGCATTGAGATCGGTCGAGTAGAAGCGGTGCCCGTTACCGCCCGCACCCTGCACGTCGTAGAGCGCGGTCGTCGCGTTGCCGATCAGCTCGTCGACGCCGCCCGGGTCGTTGGGCGAGGTGGTGACGCCGACGCTCGCGGCCACGGTGGCCTCGCGTCCGCACACGACGAACGGCCGCCGGATCGCGTCGACGACGCGCCGCGCGAGCGCGTCGAGCCCTTCGACCGTCGCACCGTTCGCGGAGAGGATCGCGTACTCGTCGCCGCCGAGCCGTGCGAGCACGTCGGTATCGCGCACGACACCTTGCAGCCGCTGCGCGACCGCGGCGAGCAGCGCGTCGCCACCCGCGTGGCCTAACGACAGGTTGATCGCCTGGAATCCATCGAGGTCGAGCACGAGCACGCCCACTGCGCGACCGTCACGCCGCGACTGCGCGAGCGCGTGCCGCAGCTGATCGCGGAAGAGCGCGCGGTTGGGCAGGCCGGTTACACGGTCGTACGTCGAGACGTGGCCGACGATCTCCTCGAGGCGCTCGACCGCGTGCCGCGCGTCGGCCATGAGCGCGCCGGCCTCGTCGACGTCGGCCAGATCGACCGGCAGTGCCGGCGCGTCGCGTCGCGTGAGATAGCCGCGCAGGGCCGCCGCGGTGAGCGTGACGGGCGCGAGCAGGGCGCCGATGAGCCACGCCGCCCCGGCC
>DASWUT010000912.1:0-1894 GCA_036401455.1 Gemmatirosa sp.
GACGGCGTGTTGGGCGCGTTGAACACGCGCGAGTCCGGGGTGGATCGAACGTGGGCGATCGGCACGCCCGCGGTCGTCACGGCGGTGTCGACCGTGTCGTCGGATTCGGCGAGCAGCACGAGAATGTCCACACGGGCCTCCGCCGAGCCTCGCTCGGCAGCTTGGGGCGAGTCACTCGTGGGGGCGTCGCGACGACCACCCGGCGGTTGCGAGGAAGCGCTACGGATGAGCGCGCCGCCACGAGTCTCTCGAACCGGCAGACCCGGACGAACACGGTGACGTCACCCGCGATCGCGCGCGCCCGCATTCGTCGCAACGCGGGCACGACGCATGAAGCGCGGGCCGCGTCACGACGCCGTGACGGACTAGGTCTGCGCCAGTGTCGGCTGCGTCACGGTCGCGCTTCACTCTCGCGCGCCCCGATCGACGCCGCAGCCGCGACGAGGGCGACCATCATGGCCCACTCCGCGCCGGTGAGCGTGCCAGCGGCGAGCCGCAGCGGAATCGGGAGCAGGGTGTCGAGGCTCGCGAGCGCGACGAGCACCCCGACGAGCACGGCGGCGCGCAGGCCCGGACGCGCGGCGCGCGCGACGAGTCGCCGCCGCACCGCACCGACGATCGCGCCCCAGGCGGCGGCAATCCCTGCAACCTGCAACCCGCCGAACACCGGGCCCGCGCCCGCGTCGCGGTCCGGCGTCACGAACTCCGGGACACCCCGCAGGCGCAACGCGACGACCGCGAGTCGCGCGAGCGCCGTGCGCCAACCGTCGGCCCCGACGCCGCGCAGTCCGAAGCCGATCATCACGCCGAGCGCCGCAGCGGCCGCGAGCGCGGCCGCGCGGACCAGCGGGGACGGGGCAGGTGCGGCACTCGCGGCGGATCGCACGCGGGCAAGTAAGCCCGCGCCGCAACGTCCGGGTACGGCGCGGGTTAACACTGTGGCGAGGCAGGCGTCTATCGACCGTGCCCGGCGCGCGGCATGTTCGCACGCCCCGCCGCACACGACGTTCCGCACGCATTTCCCGCCTGGCCCGGTTCGCTCCGGCCCGTTTCACGTGTCGCGCATGGCTCCGTCCGCCCACCTCCGTTCCGCACTCTCCGTACGCCGCGTGATCGCCGCCGCACTCGGCGGGTCGCTCGTCGTCGCCGCCGGGTGTGCGTCGGGTGGCGCCAACGCCGGCTCCTACCGTTCGGGTGCCGTTCGCCACGCCGATCCGGCGCCGCTTCCGGACTTCGCCGCGCATTACACGACCGAGGGACGTGAGCTCACGGCCGACCAGCAGGTGCGGCACGCGCTCTCGCGGCTGACCTTCGGCGCGCGCCCCGGCGATTACGAGCGCGTGCGGGCCGAGGGCGTCGACCGCTGGATCGACGAGCAGCTCTTCCCCGAGCGCCTCCCCGACAGCGTCGCGCAGGCGGTCGCCGTACGCTGGCCCGCGCTTGGCGAGCGCGGCGCGCAGCTGCTGGCCGAGAACCCACCGCCGGGGCAGCTGCTCGCCAAGCGCGCGCTCGCCGGCACGGCGATGACCGCGCAGGACACGGCGCAGGCCAAGCAGCTCGCGCGCAAGTCGTACGTCTTCGTCAGCCAATTGCAGGCGGCCCGCACGGCGCGCGCGGTCACGGGTGAGCGGCAGCTCCAGGAAGTCATGGTCGACTTCTGGGAGAACCACTTCAACGTGTTCGCCAACAAGGACCGACTGCGCTACTACCTGCCCGAGTACGACGCGACGATCCGCGAACACGCGATGGGACACTTTCGCGACCTGTTGGGCGCGGTGGCGCACAGCCCGGCGATGCTGCAGTACCTGGACAACTTCCAGAGCCAGGCTGACAGCACGCACAACACCCTCGCCCCGCGTCGCGGCGGCGGCCGGCAGCTGGCCGGCGTGCGCGT
>DASWUT010000913.1:0-2320 GCA_036401455.1 Gemmatirosa sp.
CACGGTGTGGACTGCAGCCGGGCAGGCGCAGGGGGGTGTAGCAGGGCTGCGCCATTACCAAAGGCGCAGTATGCATGCATGTTGGGGCGCAGTTGCTGGGACGTCGTTCTCTCGCCCCTCGCAGGCCGCCCCGCATGCAGCCCTTGCCGGCCCGACCAGACGCTGCGTCGCTCACCGGACTCCTCACCGCTGCGCGCGGTGGGGAGCTCGGTGCGACCGACGCGCTGGCGCGCGCCGTGTACGCGGAGCTCCGCACCCTCGCCGCCGGGCACCTGCGGCACGAACGCGCGGACCACTCGCTCCAGCCCACGGCCCTCGTTCACGAGGCGTACCTGCGCCTGTTTGGCGGCGCGCGGATCGACTGGCGCAATCGAGCGCATTTCTTCTCGATGGCCGCGCGTGTGATGCGGCAGGTGCTCGTCGACCACGCGCGCCGCGCGCAGACGAGCAAGCGAGACGGTGGTGTCGCGATCGCGCTCGACGACGTCGTTGGCCTCGCCGACGGCCACGGCGCACCGCTCGACGTGCTGCGCGTGCACGACGCGCTCGAGGCGCTCGCCGTCCTCGACGCGCGCCAGGCGCGCGTCGTCGAGCTTCGCTTCTTCGTCGGCCTCACGATCGAGGAGACCGCCGCGGTGCTCGGGATCTCGAACGTGACGGTCTCGCGCGAGTGGGCGATGGCGCGGGCGTGGCTCGCCGCCGAGCTGCGCGACGGCTGACGCCGCCCGCCCCGCGCCCCGGCGCTCCGCCCGCATGCCCGCCGCCTTTCCGCCCGCCACCTGGGCGCAGGTCAAGCGGCTGTTTGCCGCCGCGCAGGAGGCAACGCCGACCGGACGCGACCGCCTGCTCGCCGATCCGTCGCTCGATGCCGGGGTCCGCGCCTACGTCGCGCGCCTGCTCGACGCGGACGCCTCGTTAGGCGCGCGGCTCGAGGCCTCGCACGTCGTCTTCCGCCCCGACGCGAGCGGCGGTGGCCGGGCTGCGGCGGGACCGTGGCTCGAGACGCCGTCGCTCGTCGGGCGGCGTCTCGGGTCGTACATCGTCCTCGAGCGGTTGGGACAGGGCGGGATGGGCGCGGTCTACGCCGCCGCGCGCGCCGACGACACCTACCAGCACCGCGTCGCGCTCAAGACGCTCTGGCGCGGGGCCGACAGCGCCGTGCTCACGCGGCGCTTCCGCTCCGAACGGCAGATCCTGGCCGGGCTACAGCACCCGCACATCGCGCAACTGCTCGACGGCGGCGCGACCGAGGAGGGGACGCCGTACCTCGTCATGGAGTACGTGGACGGCGTGCCGATCGACGCGTACTGCGACGCGCGGCGGCTCGGGCTCGCGGCGCGCCTCGACCTGTTTCGCCAGGTGTGTGGGGCGGTCGCCTACGCGCACCGCAACCTCGTCGTGCACCGCGACCTCAAGCCGTCCAACGTGCTCGTCACGCCGGACGGCACGGCCAAGCTACTCGACTTCGGCGTGGCCAAGCTCGTCGACGACCCGCGCGCGGGCTCGGACACGCCGGGAACGCTGACCGGCGCGGGGCTCTCGCCGTTCACGGCGACCTACGCCGCGCCCGAGCAGCTGGCCGGCGGGCGCATCTCGACGGCGACCGACGTCTACGCGTTAGGTGCGCTGCTCACGGTGCTGCTCGCCGGCCGGCCGCCGTTCGCGGTCGACGGACTCACCGCGGACGAGATGTGGTGGGCGTTCGCGCGGGCTGGCCGCACGCCGGTCTCGCCGAGCGCGCTGGCGCGGGCCGACCGCGGCGGGGCCGCGCCCGCGCGCGGCTTCACCTCGAGCGCGCAGCACGCGCACGCGCTGCAGGGCGAGCTCGACGCGATCGCGGGGATGGCGCTCCGCGACGACCCGGCGCGCCGCTACGCGACGGCCGACGCGCTCGCCGAGGACGTGCGGCGCTACCTGCGGCGGGATCGCGTGCTCGCGCGCCCCGACACGGTCGCGTATCGCGTGCGCACGTTCGCGCGCCGGCAGCGCGCGCTCATGGCCGGCATCGGCGTGGCCGCGACCGCGCTCGTCGTCGGCAGTGGCGTCGCGCTGTGGGCGGCGCGGGCGAGCCGGCTGGAGGCCGAGCGCTCGGAGCGCGTCGCGGTGTTCCTGCAGACGATGCTCGGCGCGCCCGACGCGACCACCGGGGGCGTGGTCACCCGCATCGGGCGACAGGCGACGGTCGCGCAGCTGCTCGATTCCGCCGTGGGGCGCGTGCCGGCGACGTTCGCCGACGATCCGCGCACGCGCGCGCGCCTCTACACCGCGATCGGCGCCACGTACGTCGCGCAGGACCGGGCGCGCGACGCGGCGCCGGTGC
>DASWUT010000914.1:0-2873 GCA_036401455.1 Gemmatirosa sp.
ACCAATGCCGGCCGCGGCGGCGGGAGTGTCGCCGCGGGGTTCGCCGGCGGAGCCGCCTGTGCCACTTACTGCGGCGCCGGCGGCTTCGGCGGAGGCGGCGGGGGCGGCGGCAACGGCGGAGGCGGCGGGGGCGGGTACAGCGGGGGCGGCGGCGCCGGGAGCAACGTGGGCTACGACGCGGGCGCGGGCGGCGGCTCCGTCGTGGGCCCCGAGGTGCTGCCGAACACCGCCCTGCTCACGGCCGGCGCGACCGCGAGCGGCGACGGTGCGGTGACGATCACGCTCGTGGCCGCCGAAGCGCCGGTCACGATCGGCGACTTCGTCTGGCGCGACGCGAACGGCAACGGCGTGCAGGACGCGGGCGAGCCCGGCCTCGCCGGCGTGACCCTCACGCTGACCGGGACCGACGCCGCCGGGCGGGCGGTCACCGACCACGCCACGACCGACGCGTCCGGCCGCTACCTGTTCACCGAGGCGGCCGGCACGTACACCGTGGCCGTCGACGGCGCGAACTTCGGCGGAGCGGGCGCGCTCGCGGGGTACACCGCGTCGCCGACGCGGCAGGGCACCGACGCCGCGCGCGACGCCAACCCCGACCCGAGCGGCACCACGCCGGGCACGCTCGCCGCGGGCGCCGCCGACCTCGCGGTCGACTTCGGCTTCACGCCGCCCAAGCAGCCGCAGGCGTTCGCGCTCACGAGCGCGCCGCCGGCGAGCGCCGTCGTGACGAGCACGTTCGCCCTCAGCGCCACGCCGGGCGCCTCGGGCACCCCGGTCGTGTTCGCGTCGCAGACGGCCGCGACCTGCACGACCACGGGCCCGAACGGGACGACGCTCACGCTCACCGGCGCGGGCCCCTGCACGGTGCAGGCGACCGAGGCCGGAACCGCGACCTACGCCGACGCGCCCGCGCAGACGCTGACCGTCGCGGTGCTCACGCCGGCGCAGGCCGTCGGCCGGCTGCGGCAGGCGGTGGCGGACGCGAACCTGGGCGGGCCGGCGGACGGGCTCCTGGTCAAGCTCGACGCGGCCGCGGCGGCGTTCGCCAGGGGGGACCCGGCCGCGGTGTGCGGCGCGCTCGGGGCCTTCCAGCACGAGCTGCAGGCCCAGCGGGGCAAGCACGTCCCGGTCGCGACCGCGGACGCCTGGCTCGCCCAGGCCGCCCAGACGCGCACCGCGCTCGGCTGCTGAGCGCCGCGCCCGCCGGTGAGAGGCCCGCTCCAGTCTTCTCGGCGATAGAGCGGATCGCGGCCCACTGCGTCTCGTACTCGCCCTGGTGCTCCTGCACCATCCGGACAGCCCGCTCGCGAACCTCAGGCGAGAACTGCTGGGACTTCGGCTTCGTCATGCTCCCAACCTCTCTAGGGTAGGAGCCTCCTGCGAACCCGGGGCGGTGCGGTCAGCGACTCGTGGCGGGGTGTGCCGTGACGGGGCGTGCGCGGCAGGCCGCCTCCTGCGCGCGCAGCGTCGCGACGGGCGGGTCGTCGGCCGACGGGCGCCCGGGGCGCGGCGCGGCGTGCACGGCGTACGCGGCGCGCGCGCGCCGGTACAGCCGCGCGGCGCCGCGGCAATCGCCATCGTCCCGCAGGACGCCGGCGAGCGTGGCCAGGTCCTGCACCTCGGCGTCCCAGACCGCCTCGCCCCGGCTGCGGCGCAGGCGCGCGGCGAAACGCAGCGCGTCCGCCTCGCGGCCGCTCTGGTGCGCGACGTCCGCCAGCTCCGCGAGCACCGCACCCTCGTCCGGGTCCCCGCCGCCGCTGGCGCGGTCGTACGTCGCGAGCGACCGCGTCAGGAGCCGGGTCGCCTCCGCGACGTCGCCCCGGAGCCGGCGGGTCCGCCCGAGCACGTACAGACTCCCGGCCACGTCGCGGGCGCTGTCCCCGAGGAGGCGGCGGCGACCGGCGAGCACCTGGCGTTGCAGGCGCTCCGCCTCAGCGAGCTCCCCACGCGCGACGAGGACAATCGAGAGGATCGACGCGGTCGTGAGCGCGTCCGGGTGCCCGGGCGGCAAGTGGCGCCGCTCGATGGCCAACGCCCGCCGGGCGGTCCGCTCCGCCTCGTCCAGGTGCCCGGCGCTCACGAGGGCGTCGGCGAGGAACTCAAGGAACCGCGCCACGCGTGGGTGGTCCGGCCCGAGCGCCCGCTCGACGACGGCGAGCGCCTCGCGCCGCAGGGCCTCGCTCCCGACTCGGTCGCCGACCTCGGTGCGCAGGAAGGCGAGTTCGGTGAGCGTCAATGCGGCCGCGGTGTCGGGCGCTAGGCGCTGCACGGCGAGCGCCTGCCGGAACAGGCGTTCGGCCTCGGCGGGACGTCCCACAAGGCGGCGCACGACGCCCAGCTCGAAGCGGGCATTCGCGCGGGCGGCCGCGAGGGACGCGCCCGGATCCGGCAGCGCCGCGTCCACCGCGCCGTAGAGCGCGAGTGCCTGCGTGAGCAGCGTGTCGGCGCCCGCGAAATCGCTCTGCTTCAGCCGCACCGTCCCGAGGTCCGCGAGGAGGCGGCCTAGCCCCGCGTCGGGACCGGCGCCGCCGAGGGCGCGGCGGCGCTCGGCGAGGCCGCGCCGGAGCAGCGTGTCCGCTTGGGCGTACCGACCGCGGTTGCGTTGCACTTCGGCGAGCGTGCGCAACAGCTCGGCCCGCACGTCCGGTTGGCCCGCGAGTTCCCGGTCCAGGCGCTCGGCGCCTAACGCCAACATGTCGGTGGCGCCAGCCGCGCCAGCCGCGCCAGCCCGGGACCCGGGCCGGAACGGGTCGGCGCTCTGAAGGAGCGACGTGACAAACTGCGTGACCTGCCGCGCCTTCGCGGCTTCGGCGGTGGCGCGCGCGAGGGCGTCGCGCGCGCGGGCCTCCTCCACGCGCGCGCGGGCGAGCGCC
>DASWUT010000915.1:0-1725 GCA_036401455.1 Gemmatirosa sp.
CCCCGAGTCGCGGCTCGTCGACATCCCACGCGGCGTCGAGGGCGAGTTCATCGCGGGGCTCGGCCGCGACCAGGCGCTCAGGCGTGCGACGACGCACCTGGACCTGTGGACCGGCCGTGTGTGGCTGCCGAGCGCGGGAACGCTCGCGCTCGCCGACCTGTGGGGGAGCGGCTACGTCCACCCCGGCGCGAGCGTGATGGGCTCGAGCGTCTCGGGCGGCTCGGCACGCGCCGCCATCGGAGGTCTCGCCCGGCAGCCTCGCGGGTATCTCTACGCGCGGATCGGCATCGAGCGGCTGCTCGCGCCGGATCCCGACCAGCAGGCCCTGCTCGGATTCGACCCGACGGTCCGTATGGTGCCGACGCGTACCCGCCTCGCGAACACGGCCGTTGCGGCGCTCATCGAGCGCGACTGGCGCGTGCCGAGCCGTGTCGCGCGTATCAACCTCGACGTGGCTGCGTTCGGCGCGGCGTCGTACCGCGCCTCCGAGCGCACGCCCGAACCGAACCACCCTGACGACATCAATGACGTCGCGACCGCAATGGGTATCGGACTGCACGCCGTGCCAAGTGCCCTCGGCCGGCCAGCGCTCCGGCTCGACTACGTCCTGCCGGTCACGCACCCGGTCGGCGGTCGCTCGCGCCCGTACCTCGCGGCGTCGGTGACCCCGTGGATCCTGTTCGATCGTTTTCGCGACGGGCGCCGCGCGCGGTGACGCGGGCGGGCCGCCTCTGACGGCGGTCCGGCACGCCGGCAGACCGCGGCGAGGTCGCCGCCCGCGACCACTCCGATGGATTCGTCGACCCTGTCCCGTCGCCCGCCACGCGTGTTCCCTGCCCCGCGCCTGATCGTGTCGCCCGTGAGTGGTGCCGGACGGCGGCTCGGACTCGCCGTCGCGCTGACAATCGTCGCCCAGGGCTCGCGCGCGGTTCGCGCAGCTGGGGCGCAGGCCGCACCAGGTTCGACCGCCGCGGCGGACCCGGGCGCAACCGGCGCCGGGTCGCCGAACCTCGTGCCGATGCCACGCGAGATCAGCGCGCGCGGCACGTTCGCCTTCACACGAGGCGTGAGCGTGGTCGCCGGCCCCGACGCCGAGGACCGGTTTACCGCGCGCGAGCTGACGGAGGCGCTGCGCGACCGGCGCGTTCCGATTGCGCCCGCGGGTGTCGCGGGTGTGGTGACCGTGCGCCTGTTGCGACGCGATACGCCCGAGGGACGCGACGCGCTCCGCCGTTCGGGGCTCGC
Source organism: Gemmatirosa sp. (assembly GCA_036401455.1). Taxonomy (GTDB): domain Bacteria; phylum Gemmatimonadota; class Gemmatimonadetes; order Gemmatimonadales; family Gemmatimonadaceae; genus BPUI01. The sequence continues at coordinate 1,246 of DASWUT010000915.1, forward strand.
GTTAGACACGGCGATGATCGCCGAGGGGTACGTGCTGACGGCGGAGCCGGCCACGGGCGGAGTCGCCGGGCGCGTCGAGGTCGTCGCGGCGAACGGCGCGGGTCTCTTCTATGGCGCGCAAACGGTCGCGCAGCTGATCGACGGTGACGGTCCGCGTGCGCGCCTCCTGAGCGTGCGGATTCGCGATTGGCCGGCCGTACGGTGGCGCGGATTGCACGACGATCTGTCGCGCGGCTCGGTGCCGACGCTGGAGTTCCAGAAGCAGCAGATCCGGACGCTCGCCGCCTACAAGGTGAACGTGTACTCGCCGTACTTCGAGCACACGCTTGCGTACGCGTCCAATCCGCTGCCGGCGCCCCCCGGCGGTGTGATGACACGCGACGACGCGCGCGAACTCGCCGCATACGCCCGGCGCTACCACGTGGAAATCATCCCGGAGCAGCAATCGTTCGGGCACCTGCACCACTTCTTCATGTACGA
>DASWUT010000916.1:0-3272 GCA_036401455.1 Gemmatirosa sp.
GGATCGTCGAACAGCGCGTCCGGCACCTGCGCGAGCACCTCGCCTAACGCATCGTCGGTGACGAGCGGCGCGAGCGCCGCGTCGGCCGCGCGCAGATCCGCGCTCGCCGCGAGCAGCACGTGCTGCCGCACGAGTGGGAACGGCGCCAGCGCCCGCGCCGCGTCGACGCCGCGCCAGTCGTGCTGCACGTAGAGCGCCGCCCCGTGGTCGATCAGCCACGGCCGTCGCTCCCAGATCATCAGGTTCGGATTGCGCGCGGACCGGTCCGGGTTCATCGTGTACGCGTCGAGCCACACCACGCGCGCAGCAAACTCCGCGTCGATCAGATCCCCCGCGGCGAGCGGGTCGAAATTGAACGCGCCGTCCAGGTACCGCAGCCCGACGTTCACCCCCTCGCTCCGGCGCAGTAGCTCCTGGATCTCGGGGTCGCGCTCGATCCGCCCGAACTCCGCCGGCAGATCGACCGTCGCGAGCGCGGGCACCGGCAGGCCTAACGTCTGCGCCAGCAGCCCGACGACCAGCTCCGCGATCAGCACGCGCGCCCCCTGCCCGGCGCCCCGGAACTTCGCCACCCACAGCCCGCCGTCCTCGGCCTCGACCACGGCCGGCAGCGAGCCGCCCTCGCGCAGCGGCTGCACGTACCGCACGGCCGTCACCGCCGCGACCGCGGGTACCGTCACGCGGCCGGCGCCCGGTCCCGCACCTGCAGCCAGCGCACGATCCCCGGAAGCGCGGTCCCCATCGGCATCGCCACCTCCGAGCTCGCCGCAGCGTCCGCGTCCGCCCCCGCCGCGGCCACCTCGCGCCGTGCGTGCGCCTCGAGCGCCGCGCCCACGTCGGCCAGCAGCGCTGGCGTCGCCGCGTCCACGCCCCCCGCCGCGTCCAGCCGCCCCTCCACGTAGCCCGTCCACGCATACAGCCGCGTGAGGCAGTCGTCCAGGTGCCACGCCGCGTCGTCGAACGCGCCGAAGTGCGTCAGCAGCAAACGCTGCGGCGCGAGCGCGCGGATTCGCGCCGCACTCGCCCGCCACGCCGGCGGGTCGATGTCCGGCGGCGGCGTCGGCGGGATCACCATCCGCACCGGACCGATCCGCACGCCCGCCACGTCGCCGGCGTACACGTCGCCGCGCGCCGCCTCGTGCAGCACCAGATGATGCACCGCGTGCCCCGGCGTGTGCAGCGCGGTGAACGTTCGCCGCCCGCACCGCAGCACGTCGCCGTCCTCGAGCACCGTCACCCGCTCGGCCGGCACCGGCTCGAACGCGCCCCACAGGCGGTCCATGTCCGCGCCGTAGATGCGGGTCGCGCTCGCGACGAGCTTGGACGGATCGATCATGTGCCGCGCGCCGCGCGGGTGCACGTAGAACCGTGCCCGCGGCGCACGTGCGAGCACCGCACCGGCCCCGCCCGCGTGGTCGAGGTGGATGTGCGTCACGACCACCCCCGTGAGCTGGTCGAGCGCGAACCCCGCCGCGCGCACACCGGCCTCGAGCGCGCCGAGCGTCGACCCCGGCCCCGTCTCGATGAGCAGCAGCTCGTCGCCGTCGGCCACGAGGTAGGCGGCGACCGCGTTCGGGTGTCCCTGGAAGTGCAGGTCGACGCACCACGTGTCGACACTGCCGGAAGAGGACGCGGTCGCGAGCGGCAGCACGCGCGGCAGTGCGTGCGTCGGCGCGTGCGGCTGCGCGCGCGGGCTGTGGTCGGTCATGCGGGAACGGGGCGCCGGACGGGGCGCGCGGCGAACGCCGCGCACGCGACGGGGTACTCTAACGCAGCCGGCGGCGGCCCGGCACGGCGCTCGCGTTATGTGACCGCGTTCGGTGTGCTCGCGTCGCCAGTCCCCGGCCTATCACCCCAGGAGACGACCATGCCCCGCTTCCAGTTCTCGCTCGCCAACGAAGGCACCGTGCGCGAAGCCGGCGCGGTGACCAGCGATTCGTTCCGCGAGGCGCTCGACGCCATCGCCGAGCAGGCCGAGGCGCACCTCGGCGACACACTGGAGATCGGCGTCCACGGCTTCCCGCCGGCACGCTTCGAACTCATCAAGACCGGACGCCGCTCCCGCGGCTGGCGCCCGGCGCACGGCAGCCAGCTCGCTGCCTAACGCGTCGCGAACGCACCCGCCACGCACGCAACGGACCCCCGCCAGCGCGGGGGTCCGTTGCATTTGCGGACTACAGACTGTCCAGCAGGTCGTCGATCGCCTTGCTGTTCGCGTCCGCGAGCGGCCCGCCGGTCAGAATCTTGTGCAGGATGTCGACGGCCTCCGCCGCGAGGTCGTCCGGGTGCTTCCGGTCCCCGGCAAACCGCACGATGTGCCCCAACAGAATCGTCTCGAGCGACGGGCCATCGTCGTCGTCGTCCTCGTCGTCGCCGCCGCGCGCGAGCCGGTCCTCGTAACTCGGCACGCTCGCCTTCCACGGCTCGTCGGCGTGCGTCGACTCCTCCAGCATCCCGCTCGGCACGAGCGCGAACAGCCGGCACTGTAGCCCCGGCTCCTCCTCGTACGCGAACAACCCGAGCGGCACCGGCGTGTCGAACAGCCCGAGCGCGAGCAGCCGGTCGATCGCCTCAGCGGGCATCGCCGACCGCGCGACCAGCCGCCCGTCGATGAACGCGCCGAGCGCCGCGCCGTCCGGCGCGCGCTCGTCCTCGATCCGCGTCACCGACACGTCGACCGGCTGCGCCGTCGTGATGAAAACGGCCGGCCGCTGCGGCTCGTCGTCGTCATCCTCCTCCGACTCGTCGTCGCCCGCCTCGTCGACCTCGTATTCCTCCTCGTCGTCGTCAGGTTCGGGCTCGTGCTCGTCGGGATCGTGGTCGTCCGGCTCGTGCTCGCCGGCAAAGTGGTCGTCGCGGTCTCGGGGCATGCGATCTGGCGAAGGGGGGAACGCGTTCAGGCAAGATAGTGCACGCGGTGCGTTTGGCTTCGAGCAATTCGCACCGCGCGTCTCCGCCCGCGCGGGTAGCGGCCCCAGGTTTGCCTCTTGCCGCGCCCGTCACCCCGCGCGTCACGCGCCGCCATCGCCGGGGGACACTCGCGAAGGCGACGCGCAGGCTTTCCACCGGAGATTCTCATGGCTGACGAACGCACATACGACCAGGGCGTGGACGACTCGCTCACCGGCAAGGGCAGCGACCTCAAGGGCAAGCTCAAGGACGCCGCCGGCGGCCTCACCGGCGACAGCCAGCTCCAGGGCGAGGGCAAGCTCGACCAGCTCAAGGGCAAGGTCCAGGACGCGATCGGCAAGGTCGAGCGCAAGCTGTCCGAG
>DASWUT010000917.1:0-1587 GCA_036401455.1 Gemmatirosa sp.
GCGTGGCTCGACGAGGCGTTAGGCACCGGTGTGCCGGGCAAGGCGTACGCCGACACGGGCCCGATTCTCGAGCGCGACCTCGCGCGGCGCGCCGGACTCGGCTGGTTCGGCAAGAACACCAACCTGCTGCACCCGCGACTCGGCTCGTTCTTCTTCCTCGGCGCGCTCGTGCTCGCGGCCGAGATCCCGCCGAGCGCGCCGTTCGAGGCGGACCGGTGCGGGACGTGTACGCGGTGTTTGGACGCGTGCCCGACGGACGCGTTCGTCGGGCCGCGGGTACTGGACGCGACGCGGTGCATCTCGTACCTCACGATCGAGCAGCGGGGGGAGATCCCCGAGGCGCTGCGTGCGGGGGTGGGCGACCGGCTGTACGGGTGCGACGTGTGTCAGGACGTGTGCCCGTGGAACGTGCGCTTCTCGAAGGAATTGCCTGACGATTCTCCCTACGCGCCGCGCGAGGTCCTCGTCGGCAAGGACGCGCGTCAGCTCGCGCGCGATCTGTTAGGCATGTCGCAACCCGAGTTCAGCGCCGCGTTCAAGGGCTCGCCGATGAAACGCGCGAAGCTGCGCGGGCTCAAGCGCAACGCGGCCGTCGTGTTGGGCAATGTCGGCACGACGGACGACGTCGACGCGCTCACGCGCGCGCTCGACGACCCGGAGCCGCTGGTGCGGGAGCACGCGGCGTGGGCGCTCGCGCGGCTCTGCGCCAGCATGGACGGGTTCTGATCCGCGGCGCGCCGTCCGCTCGCTCGGCCCTACCGAGACGCGCGCCGGTGTGCTTTGCGCTCGTCGGCCAGGTGGGAGAGCATCCGGCGCCTCCGGGTCGGCGTCGTGCCCGTTCAGCTTCGCACGAACGGCGTGAGCGCGGCGAGGGCGATCCCCGGCACCCGACGGAACTCGTCGACGTTCAGCGTGGCCACCGCGCTCCCGGCGACGAGCGCGGTTGCGGCCACTTGGAGGTCGTGCGATCCAACGGGCGTCCCCGCCGCGGCGAGCGATGCCCAGATCCGCGCGTGCGCGCGCGCCTCGGCCAACCCAAACGGGATCACCGGGACGTTTGCGAGCACCCCTTCAACGAACTCGCCCCGTCGCTGCCGGATGACCGGATCGCGCGCGCGCTCGACGCCGTGGAGCAGCTCCGACGCGGAGATCGCCGCGAGCGCGACGGGCGAGTCACCGAGCGCGGCCAGGTAGCCCGGCATGTCGAACGTGCCCCGCTCGGCGGCCACGAGCACCGCCGTGTCGAGGATCACCCCCACCTCAGCCCCACGGATCGGCCGGCAGGGCTACCCCCGCGCGCGCCGCGGCGAGATCCTCCGCGAACGCGTCGGCATCGACCGCCGAGAGGCGCGGCAGCAACGGCCAGCGGTGGGCCAGCTCGCGCGCTGAAATCCCGGCCGGGTCCATCGGTGCCACGTACGCCACGGGGACGCCGTTCTTCTCCAGGACGGTCGTCTCGTGGCGGTAGAACGCCCGATTGACGACATCGGCGAAGCGGCGCGCGGCTTCAGTGACGGACAGCGTGCGGGTGGGGTTCGACATACGTAAAATATGATTTTGCAGACGTTGCCATGCAACCCGCCGCAG
>DASWUT010000918.1:0-4088 GCA_036401455.1 Gemmatirosa sp.
ACGCGGGCGCGAGACCGGCTCGTGCTGCCGGCGCGCGTCGTCGGCGAGCGCGTGAAACCGGCTGCCGAGTCGTGCCCGGCGCGCTGGCTGCTCGGCGCGCTCGGTCTGACGGACGGGGTCGCGGCCGACGGTGCGGACGCGAGTGCCGCGCTGACGTACGCGCACGACGGCGTGCACTGGACCGCGACGGTGACGGAAGCGGCCGAGCCTGCGGCGACGGACGGGGGCGTCGCGACGGTCGAACGCTCCGCTGCTGCGGTCGACGCGGTCGACGCCGCGGTCTCGCGCGAGGCGCGGCTCGACCCCGCGCTCCTCCGGCGTGTGGCGCCGGTCGACGTCGTGCCGTTCGGGCGCCGGTCGGCGACGGAGCTGATGGCGTTCGAGCACGACCGCGCCGCGCACCGGCGGCAGTACGTGCTCGGCCTGCGCGCCGAGGCGGTGGAACGGCCTAACGCCACCGGCGACGCGGGCGCGGCTCACTCATTCGACCCGCGGACGATCGGCGACCTCGTGCACCAGCTGCTCGAAGCGGACGGCGGCGCGGGCCGCGACCTCGGGCGCGACCTCGACGCGCTGCTCGAGCGCGAGGGGATGACCTGGGTGCCGCGTGCGGAAGTCGAGCGCGTCCGACGGCTCGTCGACGCGACGCGCATGCATCCCGAGGTGCGGCGGCTGCTCGACGGCGACGCGGTCGAGCGCGAGCTGCCGTTCACCTGGTTCGCGGTCGTCGACGGCACGCCGCACGTGCTGCACGGCGCGATGGACGTGGTCGCGCGCGTGGCCGACGCGGCGCGCGCGGGCGGGGGTGCGATCGAGGTGCTCGACTACAAGACCAATCACGTCGCGACTGGCGGCGAGGCGAGCGTGGCCGCTCGCTACGCCACGCAGCGCGCGCTGTATGCGGCCGCGCTCGCCGCCGTCCACGCCGAGCCGACGGCGTTCAGCTTCTTCTTTCCCGCCTCGGGCGGCGCGACGCGGCACGAGCTGGACGCCGCGGCCGTCGCGGCGGCGCGCCTGGCGATCGAGGCGCGGCTGCGCGCGACGGGTGCCGCGGGCGCGGGCGGCGCGGAGTGAGCGCGATCGCGGGCGTTCCGCGACGCGTCGCGTTCCTGCGGGCCGAATGGCGGTACCTCGTCATGCTCAACTACGACGTCGACCCCGCGCTGCTGGCGCCGCTCGCGCCCGCGGGCACGGTGCTCGACCTGTACCACGGGCGCGCGATCGCGAGCATCGTCGCCTTTCGCTTCCTTCGCACGCGGTTGTTAGGCGTGCCCGTTCCGCTCCACCGCGACTTCGACGAGGTGAACCTGCGCTTCTACGTGCGCCGCGAGCTGCCCGGCGGGGAGGTGCGGCGCGCGGCGACGTTCGTGCGCGAGCTGGTGCCGCGCCGGGCGATCGCGGTCGTCGCGCGCCTCGGGTACAACGAGCCGTACCGCGCGGTGCCGATGCGGAGCGAGGCTCCCGCGGGCCTGACGGACGCGCCGGGGCGGCTGGCGTACGAGTGGCGGACGGGGGGCGCGTGGGCGGGACGCTGGCAGCGCGCCGCGGCCAGCGCCGTGGGCGCGCCCGTGGTGCCGCCGATGGGCTCGGAGACGGCGTTCGTCGCGGAGCACTACTGGGGGTACACGCGGCAGCGCGATGGGGGGACGGTGGAGTACCAGGTGGAGCACCCGCCGTGGCGGACGTGGGCGGTCGAGCGGCCGGAGTTGGACGCCGACGTGCGCGGGCTGTACGGGGCGGCGTGGGAACCGGTGCTCGCGGGAGCGCCGACGAGCGCGTTCGTCGCGGAAGGGTCGGCGGTGGCGGTGTATCCGCCGCGGCGGGTGGTCGCGGCCGGCTGAGCCGGAGGCGCCGGGCTCGTTGCCCGCCGACGGCGTGCGTTGGCCGCTTATCCTTCGTCGCCCGGCCGGTTCCGCGTCAGGTCGCGTTTCCCGTTCAGTCCTTGGTCATGCAGGCACTCCAGATCGACCGCCACGGCCCCGTCGACACGCTCGCCCCGCGTGACCTCGCCCCGACGCCGCTCGCGCCCGGCGAGGTGCGCGTCGAGATCGAGGCCGCGGGCATCAATCCGAGCGACGTGGTCAGCGCAGAGGGCCGGTTCCCACACGCGCCGCTTCCGCGCGTGCTCGGCCGCGATTTCGCGGGGCGCGTCATCGAGGGGCCGGCGGAGCTCGTCGGCGCGGCGGTGTGGGGCTCGGGCGGCGACCTCGGGATCAGTCGCGACGGAACGCACGCCGAGCAGGTCGTGCTGCCCGCGGACGCCGTGGCGCGCCGGCCGGCGCGGCTCTCGGCGGAGGAGGCGGCCGCGGTGGGCGTGCCATTCGTGACGGCGTGGACGGCGCTCGTCGACGTCGGCCGGCTCGCGGGCGGCGAGTCGGTGATCATCTCGGGGGCGGCGGGCGCGGTCGGGCGCGCAGCGGTCGAAATCGCGGCCGCGCGCGGCGCCCGCGTCGTCGCGCTCGTGCGGAACGCGGGCGAGGAGTCGCGGCTGGACCGGAGCAAGGTCGCCGCGGTCGCGCACTCCGACCGGAACGACCTCGCCGACGTGGTGCGCGAGACGACGCGCGGGCGCGGCGCCGACCTCGCCCTCAACGGGATCGGCGGCGCGGTCTTCCAGCCGCTGCTCGACGCGCTCGCCGAGGGCGGGCGCATGGCGCTTTACTCGGCGATCGGTGGACGCGAGGTGACGCTCGACGTGCTCGCGTTCTACCGGCGGCGGCTGCAGCTGCTGGGGGTGAACACCGCGGCGGTCAACGCGGCGGCGGCGGCGCGGATCCTCACCGAGCTGGCACCGCTGTTCGACGACGGCACGCTGCGGCCGCTGCCGGTGGCAGAGCGGTACCCGCTGTCGAAGGCGGCGGAGGCGTACGGGCGCGTGGCGCGGGGCGGGGCGGGGAAGGTGGTGCTGGTGCCGGACCGACTGGCCCGCTGACCCAGTCTCTTCCGCCGATTCGCTCCATTGCGCCTCGTTCCCAACACCGGCATCGATCGCGTCGTCGACGCACTCCGCGCCGCCCTCGCCCCGAGCACGCATCTCGACCTCGCCTCGGCCGAGTTCTCACTTTTCGCGTTCGACGAACTCCGGCCGCTGCTCGAGTCCCTCGGGCGCTGCCGCCTGCTGCTTCCGCTCGGCGAGGCGCACGACCTCGGCCTGTTAGGCGGCGACGCCGACCGCGCCGCGCGCAACCGGTTGCAGGCTCGCGGCGCGCTGCGCCGCGTGGGTCGAGCGCGGCGCCGACGTGCGGAAGGTCGGCCGCGCGCTTCCGCAAGCCGTCTACGTCGCGTGCGACGGCGACGCCACGCGGGCCGCGGTCAATGGCGCGTGCGCCTTCACCACCGAGGGGCTCGGCCTGACCCCCGCCGCGGATTTCGGGATCGCGCACGCCGCCGAGCACGCCGGCGAGGCGTCGGCGTTAGGCGCCTGGTTCGACGGCCACTGGGCGCGCCTTCCGGGCGGGCCCGCGGCCCGCGACGCGCTGCTCGAACGCCTCGATCAGGTTGCCGACCACAAGGCGCCGTCGCTCGTCTATCACGCGATCCTGCGGCACGTGCTGGGAGGCGTTGGCGACACGCTCGACGAGGAGCGAGTCGTGCGGAGCGCCACCGGCATCCGGGACACCGCGGTGTGGAAGAAGCTCTACCGCTTTCAGCGCGACGCCGTCGTCGGCGCGATCGACAAGCTCGAACGCCTGGGCGGCTGCATCATCGCCGACAGCGTGGGACTGGGGAAGACGTTCGAGGCGCTCGCCGTGATCAAGTACTACGAGCTGCGCAACGACCGCGTGCTCGTGCTCTGCCCCAAGCGGCTGCGCGACAACTGGACGCTGCCCAAGGCCAACGACCGGCGCAACACGCTCGCCGCGGACCGCTTTCACTACGACGTGCTCAACCACACCGACCTGTCCCGCGACGACGGCGTCTCGGGAGACGTCGACCTCGCGAACCTCATCGGCTGGCCGACCTGAAGAACCAGATCGCCTTCGCCACCGAGGGCGACGACGCCGCGCTCGCCGCGCACGGGATCCCGAGCGTGGAGGGCACCGCGCGCCGCGCGCAGACGCAGTTCAACGCGTGGCTGGCGGCGCCTC
>DASWUT010000919.1:0-1747 GCA_036401455.1 Gemmatirosa sp.
ACGGCGTACGAGGCCGCGCTACGGTTGACGGCGCCCGGGCCGCGACGAAGGTTCCTCGCACGGCGCCTCGCCGAGGTGTCGGCGTAGGTTTCCCCCGCTCACGCATTCATGGTCCGCCCCTTCCTCGCCCGCCTCCGCGCGCTCCTCGGCCTCCTGGTGCTCCCCGCGCTCGCCGCCGCGCAGACGCCGGCTCCCCTCGGCGACTTCACCGGCCAGACCGACGTCGGCGCCGTGCACCACGCGGGCTCCGCGACGTACGACGCCGCCCGCGGCGAGTACACCATCGCCGGCTCCGGCGCCAACGTCTGGGCCACCCGCGACGCGTTCCACTACGTGTGGCGGCGCATGACGGGCGACTTCATCCTCACCGCGCGCGCACACCTCGTCGGCAAGGGCGTCGAGGCGCACCGCAAGCTCGGCTGGATGGTCCGCCAGAGCCTTGCCGCCGAGTCGCCGCACGCGTCGGCCGTCGTGCACGGCGACGGGCTCACGTCGCTGCAGTTCCGGCGGACCGCCGGCGCGCAAACCGAGGAGCAGCGGTCGACGGTGACCGCGGCCGACGTCATCCAGCTCGAACGCCGCGGCGGCCGCTACATCATGTCGGTGGCCCGCGCCGGCGACACGCTCACCACGTCGGAGATCTCGGGCCTCGCGCTCGGCGACACCGTGTACGTTGGGCTGTTCGTCTGTGCGCACAACGACACCGTCGTCGAGCGCGGGAGCTTCCGCGACGTGCGGATCACGGTGCCCATCCGCGAGGCATTCGTGCCGTATCGCGAATACATCGGCGCCAACCTCGAGCTGCTCGATGTCGCGACCGGCGACCGCAGCATCATCTACCGCACCGCGGACGCGATCCAGGCGCCCAACTGGACGCGCGACGGCCGCGCGCTGATCTACAACAACGGCGGCCGGATGTACCGCTTCGACCTCGCCGCGCGCACGCCCGCCGTGATCGAGACCGGCGGGGTGACCAACAACAACAACGACCATGTGCTCTCGTTCGACGGGCGCATGCTCGGCCTGAGCAGCGGGCTCGCGACGGATAGCAACCGATCGAACGTGTTCACCGTGCCCCTTGGGGGCGGGACGCCCGCGCGAGTGACCGCGCGCGGCCCGTCGTACCTGCACGGCTGGTCGCCCGACGGCCGGTTCCTCGTCTTCACCGGCGAACGCGGGGGCGAGTTCGACATCTACCGCATCCCGGTCGGCGGCGGCGAGGAGGTGCGCCTCACCAACACGCCCGGCCTCGACGACGGCCCCGAGTACTCGCCGGATGGCAAGTGGATCTACTTCAACTCCGTCCGCAGCGGCAAGATGCAGGTCTGGCGCATGCGCCCCGACGGCACCGCGCCCGAGCAGCTGACGCACGACGAGTACAACAACTGGTTCCCGCACGTGTCGCCGGACGGGCGGTCGGTGGTGTTCATCTCGTTCCCGCCGGACATCCCGCCTGGCGACCACCCGTGGTACAAGCACGTGTACATCCGCGTGATGCCCGCCGACGGCGGGGCGCCGCGCGTGCTCGCCTACGTGTACGGCGGCCAGGGGACGATCAACGTGCCGTCGTGGTCGCCCGATTCGAAGCGGATCGCGTTCGTGAGCAACACCGGCGCGGTGCGCTGACCGCGGCGTACCCGCTACGCCCGCGCGCCCGCTGCCGTGAGGCGCGCGAGCACCGGCGCGTGGTCGATCGGCACGAACCCGCCCGCCCGCGCCGTCCCCTCCAGGTGCTCGGCCGCCCACC
>DASWUT010000920.1:0-1966 GCA_036401455.1 Gemmatirosa sp.
GATCAGCTCCTGGTACCCGTGGTAGTCGTCGAGGCCCAGGCCGGCGCTCTGCACGTCCGTCAGCAGGGTGAACTTGCTCCAGTCGTAGGCGGAGAACGCCGCCGTCCCGGCGAACGCATCGGCCGCGGCTTCCCACGAGGCGACGGCCTTTGCCTCACTCGCGTTCGCGTACTCGTACGGCGCGAGCGTCGGGGCGAACTGCAACCACATCGCGCCCTGGATGCCCGCCGTGTCGGTGACCGTGTGAACCGTCGCGTACTGGTCGACGAGCCACGCCGCCTTGCGGTAGCGCGTGAGCGCGTCCGAGTACGTGCTGCCCTCGCGGGTGTAGGCGACCGAGGTGTCGGCGAGGTTGTTGAGGTAGACGTTCCAGCCGGCCGGGTTGAACGTGACGTCGTGCAGGATGTCGACGCAGAACGCGTCGATCGCCTGGTTGGCCGACGATGAGCCGGGCAGGGAGAGGAACGTCGCCTTGAGGCGGCCGACGTCGGGCGAACCGTACGGCGACGTGAAGGCAAGCTGACCGGCCTCGTCGAAGCGCAGCGTCGCCGTCGCGGGTGCGGTCTGCGCCTGGGCGGACTGACCGGCGGTGAGGACGACGGCGCAGGCCGTGGCGGCGATCGTGGCGAGACGGCGGACGCGGGCGGCGAGGGGCAGGGAGATCGTGCGCATGGCGGGTGACTGGGAGAGCGCGGACGTGGGAGAGGTGTTTCGCCGACGGCGTCGGCTCCGCGCCCTTCCAAGGCAGGCGACATACCCGGGTCTTCCGTCCGTTCGGCCCGCGGCCGGCCGCGCCGGCGCCGGTCCGACCACCGCATGTAGCACGTTGCTGGACAACGTGTTACGCCACTCGAGCGGAGTGGAGGGCCGAGCGCACCGCGGGTGGCGGCGTGCGTTCGGTTTGGGCGCGTGTCGCGGTGCTGCTACGAATGCGTGGCGTCGGGTCGACGCTCGTCTGCAACACTTCTGCGCCCGGCACTGGCGCCGCCGACGCATGGCCGGCGTGCGGCCGGCGCTACGCCGTGAGGATCGCGCGCGGAGCGTTGAGTCCGGTGGGCTGACCGCGCTTGCCCTGCTTGTAGAGGACCTGCGGCGCGGGCGCAAAGAACTCGTGGATCGGCAGCGTGGCGACGCCGAGCGCCGCGGCGTCGGCGCCGGCCGTCGCGGCGAGGAACGGCGGCGCGGTGGTCTTCCCGCCGATGCGGTGCGCGGGCAGGTCGCGCGTGACACGGGCGAGGAAGCCGGCGAGCATGCGTTCGGGAAGGCGTCCGCCGAGGACGATGGCTTCCGGGTCGAACAGGTACTCGACGGTGAGCACGAGGCGGGTGAGGTGCGTCGCCGCCGTGTCCATCCACGCGAGCACTTCCGGGTGATTGGCGTCGAACAGGGCCGCGAGATCGGCCGACGTGCGCGCGTCGGTGCCGCTCGTGCGCAGGCGCTCGAAGAGGCGCGGAACGTTGAAGTAGAGTCCGACGTGCTCGTCCGCCGCGTGTGGGCCGGTGGCGATGCCGGCGAGGAGGTAGCCGAGTTCTCCAGCGTTCCCCGTCGTTCCCTCGTAGGGGCGGCCGTCGATGATCAGGCCTCCGCCGAGTCCGCTTCCGAGGAAGACGTAGAAGAAGGTGTCGATGGCGCGGCCGGCGCCGTACCAGCGCTCGCCGACGGCGGCGGCCGTGGCGTTGTTCTCGAGGAGGACGGGGAGGTCGAGATGGCGGCCGAGTCGGGTCGCGAGCGGAACGTCGTGCCACCCGGCGAACGCGGTCGGCGTGACGACGTAGCCGTCGTCGTGGGGGGCCGGGTGCATGAGCCCGGGAACGCCGACGCCCACGCCGCACACGCGATCGCGCGCCACGCCCTGCCTCGCGATGAGCGACTCGGCCATCGTGGCCATGAGGTCGAGCGCTTCGTCGGGCGTTGGGAGGGTGATGTCGATGTGAGCGCGTTGCCGCACCGTCCCCGCGAGGTCGAC
>DASWUT010000921.1:0-2614 GCA_036401455.1 Gemmatirosa sp.
CTGCGCGACGTCGCGCGCGCGCTCGCGGCGGGCGACCTCTCCAACCGCCCCGCGCTCGCCGCACCGGGCGAGATCGGCGAGGTGGCCGGCGCGGTGCACCGGCTGGCCGAACAGCTCGGCGCGCGCCTCGACGCCCTCGCCGCCGAACAGGAGCTGCTCGCCGCACTTACCGAGTCGCTGAGCGAGGGTGTCGTCGCGGTCGATGCGCGCGGTCAGGTCGTGCGCGTCAACGATACCGCGCGCCGCCTCCTCCGCCTTCCCGACACGCCGCCCTTCCCGTCGGAGTATCTGCCCCGTGATCGCGGGCTCCGCGAGGCGCTCGCCGCCGCGCTGCGCGGTGAACTGGTCGGCGGCGAGCCGGTGTCCAATGGGACGATCAATGTGGCCCCGACGGGCGAACACGGCGCCGCGCCGGCGGTCGAGCTGCGCGTGCACGGACGAACGCTCGCCCTCACCGCCCGCCCGCTCCCGGCGGCGCGCGGCGCCGTGCTCGCCTTCCACGACCTCACCGCGGTCCGCCGCCTCGAAACGGTGCGCCGCGATTTCGTCGCGAACGTGTCGCACGAGCTCAAGACGCCGCTCACCGTCGTCGGTGGCTTCGCCGAGACGCTCGCGGACGACGTCGCGCTCGCCGACGCGCCGCGGCGCTTCGCCCAGACGATCCGCGCGAACGCGACGCGCATGCAGCGGATCGTCGACGACCTGCTCGACCTGTCGCGCATCGAGAGCGGGGGCTGGCGACCCGCACCGACCGCCGTGAGCGTGGTCGCCGCCGCGGCCGATGCGCTCGGTCCCGCGCGCGACGCGGCCGCCGCGCGCGGAATCACGCTCGACATCGCGCCTGACCCCGACGCCCCGTGCGTGTACGCCGACCCGACCGCCGCGCGCCAGGTGCTCAGCAACCTCGTCGAGAACGCCGTGCGGCACACGCCCACGGGACACGTCACGGTCTACACGCGGCGCGACCCCAGCTCGGGCGACGTGTGGCTCGGGGTGCGCGACACGGGAGTCGGGATCTCGGCCGCGCACCTCCCACGGATCTTCGAACGCTTCTACCGCGCCGACCCCGGCCGGTCGCGCGAGCAGGGCGGCACCGGGCTCGGGCTGTCGGTCGTCAAGCACCTCGCCGAAGCGCACGGCGGCGAGGCGCGCGCGGCGAGCACGCTCGGCGAGGGAACGACGATCGAGGTGCGATTCCCAACAGCGGCGGGACCGTCGGCCGTATGATTCGGGACGCATGACTTCGCCCCCCTCTGCCCGCAGATGACCACCGACGCCACCACGCGCATCGCCGCCGTCGACATCGGCTCCAACTCCATCCGGACGATCGTCGCCGACGTGTCGGCCAGCGGCGAAATCCGCGTCGTCGACGAGATGAAGGCGATGCCGCGCCTCGGCATCGGCGTCGACGGAACGGGGATGTTAGGCGAGGGCCCGATGCGCGCGGCGCTCGACGCGCTGCAACGCATGGCCGCGCTGGCCGGTCAGCTCAAGGCCGAACGTATCGAGGCCGTGGCGACGAGCGCGGTGCGTGACGCGGCCAACGGCGGCGCATTCCTCGAGCGGGTGCGCGAGACGACCGGACTGCGCGTCCGCCTGCTCACCGGCGACGAGGAGGCGCGGCTGTCGTACCGCTCGGCGATGACGCACTTCGACGTCGGCACCGGGCGCACCGTCGTCGCCGACATCGGCGGCGGCTCGCTCGAGCTCGCGCTCGCCGCCGAAGGGCTGCTCGACCGGCTCGTCTCGCTGCCGTTCGGGGCGATCCGCGTCACCGATCAGTTCCTCTCCGCGGATGACACCAAGACGCCGTCACGCACCCGCGAGGCGGTGCGCGAGCTGCGGCGCGCCGTGCGCTGGGCGATTCGCGACGAGCTGTCGATCAAGGAGTGGCGCGGCGCCCGCGTGATCGGCTCGGGCGGCACGTTCACCAACCTCGCTGGCGTCGTGAATGCACGCGCCGGCGTGCAGGGCGGCGGGAATAAGTCACGCCATGGCACGATCGTACCGCGCGCCGACGTCGAGCACGCGCTCGCCCAACTCGCCGCGCTCGGCGCGGCCGAGCGACGCGCCGTCCCCGGCCTCAACCCCGAGCGCGCCGACATCATCGTCGGCGGCCTCGCCGTCGCGGCCGAGGTGCTCGCCGTGTTCGAGGGGCGCGCACTCGTCGTCTCAGGCTACGGGATCCGCGAGGGGATCCTGCTCGAGACGGCGATGGTCGCGCCGAGCACGCCCGGCGACCCGGCCGCGTCGCGCGAGCGTTCGGTGCGCGCGTTCGCGGAACGCTGCCACTACGAGCAGCCGCACGCCGAGCAGGTACGCCGTCTGGCGCTCCGGCTGTACGACCAGCTCGCCGCGCGACTCGGCTGCGAGCCGGGCGACCGCGAGGTGCTGGCCGACGCCGCGTTGTTGCACGACGTCGGGTACCAGATCAACTACGAGAAGCACCACAAGCACTCGTACCACCTTGTGCGCCACGCCGACCTGCAGGGCGTGTCGCCCGCCGAGCAGGTCGCGATCGCGAACGTGGCCCGCTACCACCGCGGCGCCGTGCCCAAGCGCGAGCACGCCAACTTCGGCGCGCTCGATCGCGCGCTGCGGCGCCGCGTCCGGC
>DASWUT010000922.1:0-4385 GCA_036401455.1 Gemmatirosa sp.
CGAGATCATCGGCTGAACAGACGCCGGAGGTCGTTGCGGCCTAACGCCACAGTTCAGCTGCGGGTGTTGCCGGTGCGACAGTGCCGAGGCGAGAGGATGCCGAGGGGTGCCGCGAGGCGTCCCTGCATACCCGACAGCTGCAACGCCTCGTTGGACAGCAGGCGCGATCCAGCTAGGTGCGAGACCGACGTGCGCGCCGGATCCTCTCGCGTCGGAGCTCGGAACCGTTGACGTGTTGCGCTCGCCGCACGCGAGCCACAGAATGCCAGCGTTTGTGAAGCAACGATTATCTCGGGCGCTCGGAACTGGTGATGCTCGACGGCTTACCAAACCGCGCCGCTATCAGCGCGCCAACAACTTCCTTCGTTGATCTCTCATGGCTCTTTTCAGGAGGGACGAAACGGATGATGAAACCCTTGAAGTCATAGATGCAATTCCCGTAAGGGCGATCATCATGGGAGACCGTGTAACAGTCAATAATAGCCGCAGCGGTACGAGGGTCGTAACGATTGTCGGCGAACTCCCTAGCGATATTGATGAGGTAGCGAACTTGCGCGTTGCCCCCTTGTGTCCTCCCAAGTTGCTCGAAGTCATCAACACGCATATCCGGAACGCTTTGCACAAGCGTATTGGTAGCCGGAAGGGACGTACTCCAGGACAACACCGCCGCAGTAGCAATGTGACAGGCTGTTTTGGTGAACATCCGAGATCTCCTGAGATGATCCGCTCATGTTGAACACTCCACGCTACGATAGGTCGGAGCGTTGCGGTTGCTAGGCGGGCACCGAGACCGGGATTCGGGCGGTCAGGTACGGCGGAAAGCGCGGTTATGGCGGACTCCCCGGTCACCCCGGAGCGCGCGTGTGACCGGCAGCGCGGCGGTAAGTATCGCGCGAGGCGTGATGGACCAAACATGCGGATGTCCCATGTTGCTGTCCAACGCCTCAAGTTCAGCTGCAAGCCTTCCGAGCGCCGCGGCGGCGGCGTATGACGGACTGCGCGGAGGAGCGGAACGTCCTTGCATACTTGTCAGCTGCACCGCCTCGTTAGACGGCGGTGCCTCCGGCCCGGTCATGCGGCTCATGCGGTGCCGCGCCGATGCACGAACTTCAGGCCCGACCAGACGTCCGAGACGGCGCAGACCTTCACGTCCACCAGCCCCGTGCCGAGGCCGATCTCGCGCACCACGCCGTCGGTCAGGTCAGTCGCCTGCCGGGCCGCCCGCTTGGGCCAGGCGACCCACAGCGCCCCGCCGCGCGGGAGCCCGGCCGCGAGCGCCGGCATGGTCGTGCGGAGCGCGGCCGCCTCGCGGCCGAACAGGACGACGACGTCCACGCCGACCGATGGGGCCGCGTCGGCCGGCGCCGAGGCGACAATCGCGCCGTCAGGTAGCGGGGCAAGCGTAGCGGCGAAGCCGTCGGGGGCGCCGAGCAGGACGGCGCGGTGGCCCGGCTTGAGGCCGAGCTTCCGCGCGAGGGGCGTGCCGGAGTAGCCGGGCATGTTGTCAGATGTTTGTGCCGGCTAACGCCCAAGTTCAGCTGCGGGTTTTCACAGCACGTTACAGCTCGCGGCACGCCGGAAGCGGAAGGCGGGCCAGGAGCATCCCGGCGTACCCGACAGCTTCAACGCCTCGTTAGCCAGCACGGCGCCGGACCTCGCCCTGCATGCCCGCGAGTTCCACGTGCCCGAGCTGCACCTTGCGGCTGGCATTGTCGATATCGATGCCGACCAGGTTACCCGCGGCGTCGTAGTCCAGCACGACGCCCTCGGAGATCTCCCGGCTCTCCGCGCTCGGGCGCTCGGAGAGGTCGATGTAGAGCGAGTCGGTGTCGGGGTGGTACGCGAGCTTCATGGCGTGAACCCACGGTCGGGGAAGGCGTTGTGGATGGTCCGCTGGTCCTCAAGCGTGACGACGCGCAGGTAGCGGCCGCCCAGCTCCGCGACCGGCGCCCAGAACCGGTAGCGGTTGTCCTCCTGGCGCTCGACCCGGGTCGGGTCGGTGACGACCCGGATGCACCAGTCGCGCTCGAGGTACGGCCGCTTGCGGAGCACCTCGCGCTCGAAGTAGGCCGTGAACTGGAATTCCGGCATCCGGCGGAAAGTACGGCGGCGACCGGGTGCTGGCGAACACCGAGGCGGCACGGCGCGCTTGCACCGAGCGGCGCGGTAGGCCGCGGCGGCGCTCGGTGCGGCTATTCCACCCGGTCACGGTCGGCAGCTCGGCGCTCCTGGAGCGTGGGGTCACCGAGGCGGCACGGGTTGCCACACATCCAGCAGGAACAGAGCTGGCGCGCGTGCGCGATCTTGCCGAGGTGTCGCGGGTCGTGGCGCGCGTACCCGCCGTAGTACGCCGCGACGCGGTGCTTCACTCGCTGCTCGTGGTGCCGGCGCAGAGATCGTGAGGTAATCAGACGCGCGATCGAGAAGTCGTGTTGCTGGCTAACGCCCAAGTTCAGCTGCGGGTTCTCCAAGCGCACGAGTGGTCGCGGGCGACGGTGACCGCGGGCGCGCCGGCGCATCCCGGCGTACCCGACAGCTGCAACGCCTCGTTAGACGCCGCCGCGCTGGCGTCAGCCCGGCCGCCCGGCGGCGCGCAGGACCGTGCACCACGGGAACCCCGGCCGCGTGCGGGCCTTGCGGAGCAAGAACGGCACGTGCCGCACGCGCATCTGGCCGAAGTTAGCGTCCATCGCGATCCCGCGGCCGTACTTCGCCGTGTCCGGCGCCCCCGGGTAGGTGAAGACCACGTCGTACGCCACCGGCTTCGCGGGCGCGTCCCGGCACAGCACCACCGCGCGCGGCGCCATCGTCCCCCGCCGCCCCGCGAGGGTCCGCGCCCAGCCGCCCGACCGGTACGAGTCGAACAGCTCGCCCGCAAGCTCGGTCGTGTCGGCGGGCGGCGCGTCGGTGTACCCGTTGCGGGCGACGAACCACTCGGCGCACCGCACCGCCGCGGTGTCGCGCGGCAGGCTCGCCAGCCCCGGAACGCGGCACTGTCCGGCGTGGCGTTCGACCGCGGTCGGGGCGTCCTGCGCCGCCGCGCGCGCGGAGACGGCGAGGCACGCTGACGCAGCGGCGAGGAAGTTTACGGACGAACCCATGCGCACCAGGGTAGTCGGTTCGGCGCCTGACGCCCAAGTTCAGCTGCGGGTTGTCCAGGCACGACGGTGCATGCGCGCGATCAAGCCCGCGGGCGCGCCGGGGTGTCCCTGCATACCCGACAACTGCAACGCCTCGTTAGGCGTCGGCTCGCTCGACCTCCGCCGCCGCGGCCACGAGACGGGCTGCCCGGCCTCGCGCCGTCCGGCAAACACGCGCCCTCGGTAGGCGACAGCGGCGTCAGGGTCGCGTACTATCGCGCGGCGCCGGCCTCGCCTCGGGCGGCGGCCCGAACGCCCGCCGGTCCGGCGACTCGTGCTCCAACCGCAGCCGGAGCCCGCCGGGTCCGCGCCGCAGCACGCCGATGTAGGCGAACGTGAGCGGGGCGCGCGCCGTGTCGGCGGCGGCGAGGTCGAACAGCCCCGCGACCAGCACCGCGCCAGGCCCGAGCACCTCGTACGAGAAGTCGCGGAAGGTGATGCGCTGTGGGGGGGCTGTCGCGTATCCGGCCACGATCTCGGCGTACGGCCGAAGCGCCTTCCGCCCCATGCTCACAGCGTACGCCCCGGCGGTGTCGTACCGGGCGCCGAGCGCGGCCCGGTTCCCGGCGCGCAGGTCGCGGCCGTACCCGTCCATGAACGCCCGCGCCTCCGCGAGGAGGGCGACGGTGTCCGCGCCGGCGCTCGACGTGCGCGGCGTGGCCTGCGCCGCCGACGCGCGTGCCCCCGCGAGGCCCAGCACCAGGGCCCCGAGCCCGAAGCGACGCACCCGCGCGCGGACCGGCGCGAGGCGGGGCGTACCGCAGGTCGAACGCGGCGCGACAACCGGCGCAGGCGAAACGCGCATCGCGGCGAGGCTCCAGGGGACGAGGAGGAACGCGCGGCAGGGCGGCGCGCGACGCCCCCACGGTACAGGCACGCGAGCGGATTGTCAAACGCCGCGCCGAACCTCAGATCGGTCGTCCTCCATCGGCTTCCTGGCCACGGAACTGCGCCCGGAGACGCCTAACGCCCCAGTTCAGTTGCGGGCTGTGAGCGCGCGATGGAGCCGAGGCGAGACACCGCCGAGGGCCACGCCGGGGCGTCCCTGCATACCCGACAACTGCAACGCCTCGTTAGGCACCGCCACGCGACACTCGCCCGCCGCCCCGGACCGCGCGCCACCCCGGTGTGCCCCCACAACCTGCGCCCGCGTGGCCCCGCGCGCCAGTCCAGGCCCCCGCGCCTCCGGCCCGGCCGCGAACGTCGGCCCTGCGGGCCCCGGCGCGCCGACCCGTCCGCCGGCCG
>DASWUT010000923.1:0-7404 GCA_036401455.1 Gemmatirosa sp.
GCGCACGACGCGTCGTACGCACTGGTGTCTAACGCACTGCCGCTCACCTCACTCGCGGCGTCTTGCGCTGCCTAACGCGCCGTACGGAGCGGCGCGGGCGTGAGAGGAACACGCGGTACGGAGCAGGTTCGCAACAGAAAGGGGAGAGCAGCGAGTCGCTGCCCTCCCCTTTCTGTTGCGCGCGTCGGAACGCGCGATCCGCGTTACGGGTCCGGGTAGTCCCGGACTCGTAACGTGGGCAGGATGTTACGCCTGACGGCGGCGGCGGGCGACGAGGCCCAGGGCGCCGAGCCCGGTCGCGAGCAGCGCGTACGTCGCCGGCTCCGGCGTCGTGGTCATCGGCGTCACCGAGAACTGCGCGTTGAAACCAGTCGACAGCGTACCGCCGCTGTTGACGGCGTTGAAGACCTGCGCCGGCGTCTCGTTGATGAACGTCGTCGAGAAGATCCCATTGAACGCCTGCGCCGTGGACCCGAGCCCGGGGCCAGTGACCGTGCCGGTCACCGCGAATGCTGCCGCCGTGCCTTCCGACGTCGTGGTGAGCGAGATCGGGCCGAAGCTCGACCCACCGGACGTTGCATTCGGCGCGGTCATGAACGTGAAGCTGTACCCACCGATGCTCAGCGCGTTCGCGACCGGGGCCGGCGTAATCGCACCGCCCTGGTTGCTGCCGACGAGACCACCGTTCGAAAAGACGAGGTCCTGCATCGTTCCTGCCGTGCCGAACGGCGTCGAAGCGAAGATGCCGGTCGAACCGATGGTCGCCGACACCGCACCCGGCACGCCGACCGACGACGTCTGCGGAATGATGAAGTCGAGCAGCAGATCGGCGCCACCCGTCCCCGGCTGGTTGAGCGCACGGACGCCACCGACGATGTTGAGCACGCTAGTCTGCGCACCCGCACTCGTCATGGCGACCATCGACAGCGTCGCCGCTGTCACGGCCTTGAACGTAAACGAACGGATCATCTTGCCCCCCTGAAAGTGAATCCCCTGCACAGCTCCCCACACTCGGCCCCCGTGCCGAGCGCAGGCTAGTGTCGCTGCACCGCCAAGCGGGCAGACGACCCCATCGAACAGCCCCAACGTACTGCCGTCGGGCCGTGTATGCCAGATGCAATGACCGCAACATCACACAGAATGTCAATTAGTCACACACCTGCTACATGAGGGAGTGCTCGGGACTGCAGCGCCGCCTCTGCCCTTCCCTTCAGAGGCAGACGGCGTGCCGGCCTATGACAACCGTTGCAGGTCCGCCACACAGCGCACGCTAATGATCCTGACAATGCATGCGCGGCACCGCCCGCGTAGTCGCGTTGCTACGACGCTCGCGCCATGCAGCACTACCACGCACGACACGACGCAGCGTACGGCGGTCGGTCTGTAAACATTTGATCCCCAGGGCCACCGCTCGAACGGTGGCCCTGGGGATCGTGGCGAGACGGCGCCCGCCCGGTCGCGGTGACCGGCTTACACGCGCTCGGCCTTACGCCGGCCGTTGCGTCCTCCGCCGCCGCGCGATGCCGGCGAGCCCGACCAACCCGAATCCGACCAACGCGTACGTCGCGGGTTCAGGCGTCACCGACGACGCCGTGCCACCGCTCGTGCTACCGATCGCAGGCCCGACGACGAACGAGCCCGTGAACGACAGGTCCTGCAGCCCGTCCTGCTCCAACGTGTACAGCACGTACTGGTACGGCATGCCCGGGAAGGCCGACGAGATCGTTCCGACGAAACTCGATGCGTAGCCATCCGGTCCGGTGACGGTTCCGACGAGCGCGAACGCGGCCGTCGAATTGATCGGGGCAGTCGGATCACCCGAGTCCAGGTTCGCGACGTAGAACGGCGAGAGGCCGGCGTTCACCGACGGGTCGCCCTGGATCGACTGATAGGGCGTACACGTCTGCCCCGGTGCGGGATCGATGTAGCAGGCATCCTGCCCTGACCCACCGCTCGGCAGTGAACTCACGTCGAAGCGATAGCCGCCGATCGTCAGGAACGCCGGGATGGACTCGGCGCCGTTGCCGACGCGGATGTGCTGGATCTGCCCCGTGCCGCCCGCGTTGAACGCGGCGAACGAGCCCGTGTTGCCCGTCGTGTTGGCGGCGATGTTCGGGGCGAAGCTGAGCATCACGCCACCGAGGCCAATGTCGTTCGCGTCGGCTGTGCCGCTGAACGTGAACGTGCTACCCGGCGTGATCTGCGCCGCAACGGGACGTGCGAGGAGCGCGGCGACGGCCAGGGCCGCGCCGGCGGAGAACAGGTTGCGCATTATGGGATGGGGTAGATCGGGGGAGGTGGGACCAGGCCAGAGGTGTACGCGGCCGTCCCGGCGGGTGCGACTGTGCACAAAAGATGTGAGCCCGGTCACAAAATTGCTACGCCCATCGTAACGCGCACAGGCGTTTTCGGCGAGCCTCCACCCCCACCGCGCGAACAACGATTCCTTCACGAAAACGGGCTTGCCCGACAGCCCCTTCCGCGTTATGCGGCCAGTTCCGACCGGGTCACCCGTGCGTCAGGTCGCCGAGGCTCCAGGCGGTGACGTCCTCGGCGCGACAGCACCAGAGGACACCGCGTCGGGTGATCGGCAGTAGCCCCGTCCCGGTCATGTAGCGTGCATCTTCGAGATGGACGAAGTCGACACACTGCTCGGTCGTGACCCCGTCGGCCGGGTCGACGAGGTCGCGATGGGCAATGCCGTACGCGTCGTCGACGTAGCCGCGGAACGCTTCGGCAAACGTTTCGTCCATGCCCGTGCCTCCAGCCGCCGTCGCGAACTGATCGGCCACGGCACGGCAGTACGACACGGTGCCGATGAGGCTTCCCGTCACGAGCACGCCACCAACGCTGACCGTGAGGCCGACACGCACATCGCGCTCGGCGGCGAGCAGCAGCAGTTGCAGCATGCGGTCGACCGTGCGCGGGGTCGTCGCCGGCGCGTCTGCCAGCGGTCGGGGAATTGGCGCGGCTGCTGTCGAACGAGGGTCGGGGAGTACGGCGCCCGGCGGGGCGTCAGACATGAATTCGGACACGGGCGCGAGGGGTCGGATGGGGGTCGGCCGATACGCGGAAGGATAGCGAATTCGCGCCCGTCGACCGCGCCTAACATCCGGTGCGCGGCCTGCCGCGCTCCGCCGGCCGCGCGTCGGTCGCCGCGTCACCGATCGCCGACGCTGTGGCGCACGTGCTACGACACACGTGTTGCACCTCACCGACATTCCGCGCAGTGGGTGCGCGCGGCTACTGTACCTGGAAATCGAGCTCGGCGGGCGGCGCGCACATGGCGCCCCGCGGTCGAGCCCCTTGCGTCCACTCATGCTGCAGCTTCGTAGCGTTCCAGCGTTGCGCCGCGCGCTTGCCGTCGCGGCCGTTCTCACGACGGCGGGCGCGTGCGGTGGCAGCGACAGCGGCACCGGCGTCAAGTCGGCCGTCACCACCGTCGCGGTCACCGTCCCCGCGCAAATCACCGTGGCCTCGAACGCCGGCGCACTCGGCCTTCAGGTCGTCGCGACGTACGATCGTTCGAGCGGCCCTGCGGCCACGCTCGGTACGCAGACCGTCACGGTCGCGGGCGGCGGGTCGCAAAATATCGCGTTCAAGCTCGATCTCGCGACGTGCCTCAACGATGCGTCGCGCGCCGGCGGCTCGTCGGCCACGACCTGTTCGGTACACCTGCAGCTGACCCTGACGGCGGGCGGCACCGCGGTCGACGCGCAGACCGTCGGCCCGTACCCCCTTACGGGCGGCGCGACGCTCACCGTGTCACCGGCGCTGAACTTCGTGCAGGTGGCGTCGGTGCAGGTCGTCCCGACGACGGGGACGGCGGGCGCCGCGGGGGCGCGCACGACCGTCGGTACCGCGCTGCCGCTGACGGCGCGGGTGCTCGACGCGGGTGGCAATCAGCTCGCCGGTCGCACGGTGGTCTGGTCGTCCAGCGACGCGACGGTCGCGACGGTCGACCCCGCAACGGGCATCGTCACGCCCGTGAAGGTCGGAACCGCGACGATCAGCGCGGCGGTCGCCGGCCAGACCGGCACACTCGCGGTCACCGTCTACACGGCCAACACCGTGGCGATCACGGGCGTGAGTGGGGCGACCGGCACGGGCTCGATTACCTCGAACCCGGCGGGTCTCGCGTGTCGCATCGTGGGCGGCGCGCCGTCCGGCACATCGTGCACCTCGCGGCCGTTCCCGAGCGACTCGGCAGTCACGCTCACGGCGGCCCCGGACGCGGGCAACACATTCGGCGGCTGGGGCGGCGACTGCAGTAGCGCCGGAACGGCCCTGACCTGCACGGTGACGCCAGCAGCGGCCAGCACGGTGACGGTCAAGTTCCTCTCCGCGCACGACCGTGCGTCGACGCTCTCGCTGACGCTCAGTGACCCGAACGGGACCGGAGGCGGTTCGGCCGCGCTCTCGGGCGCGGGCGTCGACACGACGACGTGCACGCTCACCGCGGGCCAGAGCACGACGACGTGCTCGCGGCTGGTCGACTACGGCGCGACCCCGACCGTGAACGTCACGCGCGCCAACACGTCGCAGTCGTTCTCGTTCACGGCGTCGCCGACCAACAGCTCGTGCACGGGGGCGAGCTGCTCGATTCCGTCGATGACCGCGGCACAGACGGTCACCGTGACGTTCGTCCCGGCGGTGGCGGTCTCGCTGACGACGGCGGCGTCGGACACGGGCGGGCGCGGCGGCGGCTACGTGGCGAGCTCGCCGGCCGGTGCGGGCGGGGTGATCAGCTGCCACCGGATCGCCCGCCTGACGCTGGGCCAGACGTGTGCGACGCAGTACCCGGTCGGCACGCAGGTCACGCTGACCGCGACGGCGGACGCGCTCAGCACGTTCGTCGGCTGGAGCGGGACCGGGGTGTCGTGCGCATCGAGCGGCGCGACGTGCGTGTTCACGGTGGGCGCCAACGGCGCGGCCCCGGTCGCCACGTTCGCCGCATCGCCGACGGCGAATGGCCTCACGATCGCGCCGACGGGCGCGGGGCTGGGCTCGCTCACGATCACGACCGTCGTGACGTCAGCGGCCTGCGACCGGACGCAGGTGAACCGCGCCGACGGCGGTACGTGCATCGCACCGTGGAATCCGATCTACGTTCCCTCCACGGGCATCGTGATCACCGCGACGCCGGCCTCGGGATCGCGCTTCAGCGGCTGGCTCGGGTGCCCGCCGGGTCGCGCTTCTGGCAACACCTGTACGGTGTCGCGCTACGGCGTGTCAGCGGTGGCGGCGCAGTTCGATCCGTGATCGGCGGGCCGATTGCGGGATGAGAGCGGACTGATCACCGGCTAACGGCGGCACGCGCAGGCTGGCGCGCCGCCCCCAACAGGACGAGGGCGCGGGCCCCGCAGACCACAGCGTCTGCGGGGCCCGCGCGCGTTGGGCAGCCCGGTCGTGCAGCCTTGGTTGGGCAGCCCAGCGCTGCCGCGGACGCGCCTTCGTTGGGCGCGCGAGCGCGATCCTTGCTTTCGGTATTCGTTCGGGATAGCATTGCCCGCCCGCCGCTCGCGCCGAGCGGGGTCTGCCGCGGCAGCGCCTAACCGAATGCCCATCCGGATGCCGCCGTCTTCCGCGCCCTGCTACCGGTCCCGTTTCCGTCCTCGTGCCAGCCGCTCCGCTCCGCGCGATCCAAGACGTCCGACGCCTGCTGGCCGAGCAGTTTCCGGACGCGCGTCCGCTGGTGGAGCGCGACGCGGAGCGGCTGGCGCATCCGGTGTCGACCAACATTCCGGCGCTCGACCGCGCACTGCCGGGGGGTGGGCTGCCGCGCGGCAAGCTCACGGCGTGGGCGCCGGCGGCCGGGGCGGCGGCGGTGCTGCGCTCCGCGTGCCGCGCGGTGATGGCCGGTGGCGAGCGGGCGGCGTGGATCGACGGAACCGAGACGCTGACCTACGGCTGGGGGGCGGCAGGCGCCCTGGACGGCCCAACGGCCAGCGACGCGCAGCCCCTCGTCATGCAGCCGCTCGTCGTGCAGCCCAACGACCGGCTGAACGCCTTACGTTGCGCGGAGCTCGTGCTGCGGTCGGGGGCGTTTGCGCTCGTGGTTCTCGAGATGGCCGTGGGGAGCGAGCCGGCGGGGACCGAGACGGTGCGCCTCACGCGCGCTACGCGCGACGGCGGGGCCGCGCTCGTGGTGCTGACGGAGCGCGGGAGCATGGCCGCGCTGCGGATCACGTCGCGGCTGCTGCCGGGTGGGGTACGGTGGCAGCGCGGCCCATTCGGCGCCGCCGCACCGGCGGCGGTGCGCGCCGAGGTGCGCGCGCACGCGCTGGGGTGGAACGCGCGCGCGGAGGTCACGCTCGCGGTGGCCGCGTATGACGTTCGTGACGCTCTGGACCCCCGACCGGCCGACCGCCGCGGCAGCGGGCAGGCCGGCGACGCAGGAGACGCCTAACGAGGGCGCGTTCGCCCCGCTACTCGCGCGGCTGCTGGGCGTGACGCCGCACGCGGCGGTCGCGCCGGCGGAGGACGGCACATACGTCTGGGCCGACGGGCGCGGGCTACCGGCGCGGTGGGTGGCGCGCGAGGTGTTACGCCTCGCGCGCGAGGGGGGCGTCGCAGCGCCACGGGTGGGCGTCGCGCGCGTGGCGGTGGCGGCAGAAGTGGCGGCGCGCTGGGGAGCGTGTCGGGCGGAGGGGCGGGAGGCGCCGCTGACCGGGGTGGCACCAAACGCCGAACGCGCGTTCCTCGCGCCGCACCCGCTCGCGGTATTGCTGCCGTCGGCGGCGGAGGCATCCATGGCCACGATCGCGCGCGTCGCGGCGGCGCTCGCCGACGTGGGGGTGGTCACGTGCGGCGCGCTCGCCCGCATCGCACGCGAGGCAGTCGAGGTGCGGCTCGGGGGCGCGGGTATCGCGCTCTGGATGCTCGCGCGGGCGGACGACCCGCGGCGCGTGTTCCGACACGCAGGGCACGCGCTGCCGTCGGCGTCGCTCGAGTGGACCGAGTTCGCGCTGCGCGAACCCGAGCGGTTGCTGTTCGTCGCGGGGCGGCTGGTCGAACGGGTGTGCGAGGCACTGGACGCCCGCGGCGAGGGAGCGGGCGCGATGACGCTCGCGGTGCAGCTGGCCGGGGGCGGCGTTGTGGAACGGCGGGTGCGCGCGGCGCGCGACACGGCCGACCCCGGCGCATGGCGACGTCTGTTGCGCGCGGAGCTGGAGCGGGTGGAGCTGTCGGACGCGGTGAGCGGGCTCGCGCTGCGAGTGGAGGCCGCGCGGGCGGCCACGGCGCCGCAGACGGACCTGTTCGACCGCGGGGGCCAGACGGCGGGCGCCGCGGCAGCGGCCGTCGCGCGGCTGATCGAGGATGGCGCGGGGCGTCCCGTGCGGCCCGTCAGCAGCGGCCACGCGCTGCCCGAGCGGCGCCTCGCGTGGGAGCCGGTGACGGTCG
>DASWUT010000924.1:0-5316 GCA_036401455.1 Gemmatirosa sp.
ACCCGCGACGGCGGCACGCCTCGTCGTGAGGACGGGAATCCACGTTGCGAGCGCGGGCAGCGACGGGGTACTCTCCGGTCCGGTTCGATGCACCGTCGCCGCTCCGCGCCCTCGATCCATGACCCCTGGACGTCGCGTCCGCCGACGCGTCCTGCTCGGTACGGCCCTCCTGCTTCCCGCGGCGCTCGCGGCCCAGGCACCGGCCACGGGGGCGGCCACGGGGTCGGCCGCGACGCATACCCCCGCGACGCGTGAGTCGCCCGACGGCGTCATGCTCGCCTTCGCGCGGTTCGCCGACCTGTTCGGCAGCCGGCTCGTCGCGGCCTTCGACTCCATCCCGGAGGCTCGGTATGGGTACCGACCCACGCCCGCGCAGCAGACCGTTGGCACGATCGCCGAGCACCTCGAGGACGCGAACTACGAGCTGTGCGAGCGCTTGGGTGACCTCAAGCATCCGCGCACCGCGAAGGACTCGCTCGCGGACACCGTGAAGGCGCGGTGGCCCAAGGACACCCTCGTCACGCGCCTCCGGGCATCGCTCCGGTTCTGCGACACGGCCCTGGACCAGGTGACGCACGTGCAGTCCGCCGCGCTCGCCAACACCCTGCTCGCGTTCGAGACCGACCTCGCCGAGCACTACAGCCAGCTCTCGACCTACATGCGGCTGCTCGGCCTCGTCCCGCCCTCGGCGCTGCCGCCCAGGGCGCGTCCAGTGGTCGCGCTTCCCGCGTCCGAGCTGGCGCGGTACGTCGGCGCGTACCAGCTGGCGCCAGGGATCGCACTCGAGCTCGCGATGCGCGACACGGCGCTCTTCGTCCGGTCGACCACGGGCGGGGCGGCCGTCCGGCTGTGGCCCGAGAGTAGCACCGAGTTCTTCGTGAAGGAGGCGGACGCACAGGTCACCTTCGCCCGCGACGCGGGCGGCACCGTGACGGGGCTCGTCCTCCACCAGTACGGGCGCGACCGACCGGCCATCAAGATCCGTTAGGCACATCCATCCGTGACGTTCGTTCGGCTACCGATGCACGCCCGCGTCAGACGGCTTCCCGCTCGCCGGCCGCTCGCCGCACGCTGTCTGATCGCCGGGCTCGCCACCGTCGGCCTCGCCACCGTCGCGCGCCGCGCATCGGCGCAGCCCCGGTTCCCCGCCGCGGTGCACGGCGTGTATATCCCCGCCGCCGTCGCGGGCTCGCGCCCCACGCTCGACTCGCTACTCGACCGGCTGCGCGGGACGCGCGTCGACGCCGTCGTGCTCGACGTCAAGGAGAACGGGATCGTGCCGTACCGCAGCCGCGTGCCGCTCGCGCGCGCGGCCGGCGCGGTGCATCCCGTGATCGCCGACGTGCGCGCGCTGCTCCGCGCCGTACGCGCGCGCGGACTCTATCCGATCGCCCGGATCGTCTGCTTTCGCGACCCCGTGCTGGCCGCGGCACGCCCGGGTTGGGCCATCCTCGGAGCCGACGGGCAGCCGTGGCTCGACCCGACGTACCGTCAGCGCTGGG
Organism: Gemmatirosa sp.; assembly: GCA_036401455.1. GTDB lineage: Bacteria > Gemmatimonadota > Gemmatimonadetes > Gemmatimonadales > Gemmatimonadaceae > BPUI01. Next base: position 1,503 of record DASWUT010000924.1, read on the forward strand.
TGGACCCGTACGATCGGCGCGTCTGGGCGTACAACGTCGCGCTCGCGCGCGAGGCGCTCGCGCTCGGCTTCGGCGAGGTGCAGTGGGACTACGTGCGCTTCCCCGACGTTCCCGACTCGACGCGCGCGACGCTCGCCTTCCCGGCCGCGCGCGGGCGCGCACCGGCCGCGGCCATCGACGCGTTCGTCGCCTCGTCACGGAGGGCGTTAGGCGCGCCGGTCACCGTCGACGTGTTCGGCCGCGCGATCACCGAATCCGGGGACTCGGAGGGGATCGGCCAGAACTGGGACTCGCTCGCCACCGTGGCCGACGCGATCCTGCCGATGGTCTACCCGTCGCATTACGTCCCGGGCAACTTCGACCTGCCGGCGCCCACCGCGGCGCCGTACGAGCTGGTGCGGCGCGCGATGGCCGCGGCGGTCGCGCGTACGCGCCAGCTCCCCCGGGCCCGAGCGCGGATTCGCCCGTGGCTGCAGGCGTTCACCCGCGGCGAGCCGCCGTACGGCGGGGACGAGGTGCGCGCGCAGGTGCGCGGCGCGGCCGACGCGGGGGTCGACGAGTGGGTGCTGTGGAACGCGACCGGCGACTACCCGGACGCGGTGCTCGCGGGCGTCGCGCGCGAACGCCAGGCCACGCCACCCGCGCGTGCGGGTCGTTAGCGCAGTGTGCGCTCCGGTTCGCGGCTCGGGTCGGCGCCGCGGGTCGGGGGCGGGAAGGGCAGGAGCGTTGACGGGATTGACGGGATTGAGCTCCCGCGGGAGTAACCGGCCGGCGACACAAACCACGAACTGCCGTGGACGGTCGCCACCACACCGCGGTCGTGAGCAGGACGAGCTCGTCGGGCGTGTCCTCCACCTACACGTTGGGCATCACGGCGCCGGCACACCCGGCGTCGGCACACCCGGCGCCTGCGGCGCGACCGTCGGCGCGGCGCGCACCGCGGGCGCCGACGCCACCTGCCGGCGCGACCGCAGGTAGTCCTCCATCTCCAACCGCGGCACGCCCCGCGCAATCCAGTCGGGCGCCGGCGCGCCACGCAGCTGCACGTCGAACCACTCGGCCAGACGCTGCTGGTAGTCCTTCTGGTTGGCGCGCTGCGCGAGCCCGTGGTTCTCCCCCGGGTACTCGAGCAGGATCACCGGCTTGCCTAACTGCTTGAGCGTGTTGTAGAAGGTGATCCCCTGGTTGAAGTCCACCGCCCCGTCGCGGTCGTTGTGCAGCATGAGCAGCGGCGTCACGATGCGGTCGGCGAACCGGTTGGGCGAGTTGCGCACGTACGCGTCCCAGTTGGAGAGGAAGTTCCCCCTGAACCGCCCCTGGCTCGACTGGAAGATCGCCTGGTTGGCCATGCCGCTGTTCCAGTACACCGAGCTGTACATGCTCACCATGTCGGTGAGCGGCGCGCCCGCGACGGCGGCGCGGAAGATCGGCGTCTGCGTGATGATGAACGCGGTCTGATAGCCGCTCCAGCTGTGCCCCTGGATGCCGACGCGCGCCGAGTCGACGACGCCCGAGGCGACCGCGGCGCGCACGGCGGGGACCATGCAGCCGACCGCGTTGACCCCCGGATCGTTCACGCGGTACGTGATGTCGGGCATCACGATCGCGTAGCCACGACTCGCGAACATGCCGGGGTGGACCATCACCCCGTTCACCTCGCTCGGCTGCGTGAAGACGTGCCGGTTCTGCGACATCTTCTCGTAGAAGGTGACGACCGTCGGGTAGCGCGTGCCGGGCGCGTAGCCGGCGGGGAGGAAGACGGTCGCCTGCAGCGAATCGCCGTTGGCGCACACGTAGTCGACGAGGCGCGTGCCGGCCGACCACCGGAACGCGGCGAGCTGCGCGCCGACGGCGGTCAGCCGGTCCGTGAGGCGGCCGTCCTGCAGCCGCCACCAGTCGGGCGCCTCGGTGAACGTGCTCCGCGTCGTCACCCAGACGTCGGCGTCGCGCGCGCGGCGCGGCGCGAACGCGGCGTCGTCGAAGATCACCGAGGTCGCGCCGCCGCGGACGACGTCCACGCGCGCGAGGCCGCCCTTCTTGGTGCGCTCGCCGTAGGTCGCCACGTACAGCGGCTGGCGCGGGTCGATCCCCGGCAGGCGCGGGTCGACGACGATCCGGCGCTGGTAGCGGATCTTCTCCTGACGCCCCGTGCGCGTCAGGTTCACCGGCGCGCCGCCCGCGGCCGGGACGCGCCACACGTCCCAGTTGTCGGAGAGCAGCACCGCGTTCCCATCCGTCGACCACCCCACGGGCGTCGTCGCGGGCTTCTCGACGTTGTGGTCGTCCTCCGCGTCCCAGAACGGCACCGGCGCGCCCGCGGTCAGGTTCCGCCGCTCGGCCGTCGCGAGGTCGAGCACGTGAAAGTCGCCGTCTGCGAAGAACAGCAGCCGGCGACCGTCGGGCGACGGCAGCGTCGGTCCCTGACGCAGGGCCCTGAGCGCGGTGCGGCGCTCTCCCGTGTGTGGATCGACGACGGTGTAGTCGACCCGCGGCAGCCCTTCGAGGTAGCCGCGCCGCTCGTCCGCGCGCACGTCGACGCCGATCGCCCACCGGTCGTGCGGCAGCATCGTGACCTGCCTAACGGCCGTGTCGGCGAGCGCGACGACTCGGTCGGCCCCGGTCCAGTACGCCGCGAGGTAGCTGAACGTGCGGTCCGCCTGCTCCTGCACGATCTGCTGCGACTGGAGGCGCGGCTCCTTCCAGTGCCAGATCATCAGGTTGGGGCGGTCGTCATCCGGCGCGCTGTCGCGCGGCGTCGCGGGGCGGTGCTCGCGCAGGCCGAACAGCAGCCCGTCACCCGCTTCGGTCCAGCGCGGCGTCCGGTCGGGGGAGATCTGCATCCCCCGCGGCGCGTTCGCGCGCCCGGCGAGCGCCACCGTCGTCACGCGCGGGCCGTCCGCCCGCGCGCCGAAGTCGCGGAAGCCGAGCACGGCGTAGGCGGTGTCGTGGGCGACCGTGTCGACGACGCCGCGGAGGACGGCGAGCTGCGCGAGCGAGTCGTTCCACGCGAGCCGGCGGTAGAGCGCGCGCTGGCTGTCGAGCACGCGCACGAGCCCGGTCCGCAGGTCGTGCAGCTGCACCCCATTCCCCTGCGGGTCGCGCCCCTCGATCGTGTAGGCGAGCCACGCGCCCGACGAGTCCGGCGCGAACTCGCCGACCGAGCCCACCGTGAGCACGGTCTCGGTGCCCAACCGGTGGACGAGCAGGTCGGCCGGCTCGACCCGGGCGGCGACGACGGGCGCGGGCGTTCCACCCGGCAGCCCGGTCGGCAGGGTCGGCCCCGCGCCCGCCGTGCCCGCGCCGCCCGCGGGCGCGTCGGCCGGATAGCCGTGCATCACGACGTACGCGGGGCGCGGCCCGGCGAACGCGAAGTGGCGCACGCGCTCGAAGCGGCGCTGCTGGCCGTCGCGGGTGTGCACGATGACGACCGCGGTCTGCGCCGGCTTGTGCTCCCGCCGCAGCCGCCGCGCCGCGGCCTGCGTGGGGTACGCGGTCACGGCGAGCCATTCGCCGTCGCCGCTGAATGCGACCGTGGCGCTCGACGCCGCGCCGCCCGGGGCTACGGGCGCGGCCGCGGGCGGCTCGCCGATCGGGATGTGGACCTCCTTCCCGTCCGCCACGCCGCGCAGCACGACCTCGCCGTCCCCCTCGTTGGGCGCGAGCTGGTAGGCGAACCAGCGGCCGTCGTTGGAGAGCTGCGCGTTGCGCACGGTCTTCCACGCGACGAGGTCGGCGTGGGTGAAGTCGCGGCGGGGCGCGGACGAGGCAGGCGCGGCCGCGGTGGGCGCGGCCCCGGTGGGCGCGGCCCCGGTGG
>DASWUT010000925.1:0-3361 GCA_036401455.1 Gemmatirosa sp.
CACGCCGTCGACGGCAAGGTGAGGGTTGGTGCCCTGTTGCACGCGCCGCACGGTATCGAGCAGCTGCGTCAGCCCCTCGAGCGCGTAGTACTCGCACTGCAGCGGGATGAGCACGGCGTCGGCCGCGGCGAGCATGTTGACGGTGAGCAAGCCGAGCGAGGGTGGGCAGTCGATGAGGACGTAGTCGTAGCGCGCGCGCGCCGGCGCGAGCGCGTCGCGCATGGCGAGCACGCGGCGGTCGCGCCCAACCAGCTCGACCTCGGCCCCCGCGAGGTCCGGCGTTGCCCCGAGCACGTCGAGGTGCGGAAAGAGCACGCCGCGGTGCACCGCGTCGTCGAACGCCCGCTCGTCGAGGAGGACGTCGTAGAGCGAGGCGCCGACCGCATCGCGGTCGAGGCCGATCCCGCTCGTCGCGTTGCCCTGCGGGTCCGCGTCGACCAGCAGCGTGCGCTGCTCCGCGACCGCCAGGCTCGCGGCCAGGTTGACGGCGGACGTGGTCTTCCCGACGCCACCCTTCTGGTTGGCGATGGCGAGCACGCGGGTCACAGGAGGAGCAACGGCTGGGGCAGGTGCGAGGCGGGCGGAGTCCCTGGCAGGACGGCGGGAGGCGGAAGATATGCGGTCCGTAGCGGGCGGGTGTGGCACGTGCCACAGAGCCGCCCGGCGGTGCAGCATTCCGGAGGGCGACGGATCAACGCGCGGGGAGAAACTGCCAGCGGGCGGTGACGGTCGCGCTGTTCGTTTCCAGCCCTTCGCTGATCGGTGTGGCGGGGGCGGCAGCGCTGAGGACCTTCGCCATCATCATGGGGCGTGGTGGTACGTAGCCGGCGCCGGAGCTGAGATCGAGCAACAGCCCGAGGCGCCCGCCTGCGGCCGCGGCCATCGCCTCCGCGTCGGCGCGGGCGCGTTCGACGGCCTTCGCGAGGGCGCGGCGGCGCGAGGCTTCGGCTTGCGACGAGTACAGCTCGAGCGACGAGACGGTGTTGGCGCCCTTGGCGAGCACGGCGTCGAGCACGGGGCCGACCTGGTCGATGCGGCGCAGTTCGACAGTGACAGTGTTCTGGACGGAGTAGCCGGTGACGCGCGAGCGCTGCGTCTGCTGGTTGTACTCGGTCGTCGGCGTCACGTTGTAGCCGCTGGTGGAGATCTGGTCGGCGGCGATGCCCTGGGCGCGGACGGCGTCGAGCACGGCCTGCTGCACGCGGGCGTTCTGCTGCGCGGCAGCCGCCGCGGTCGTCGCCTGCGTGACGACGCCGAGCGAGACGCGGGCGCGGTCGGGGGCCACCTGGTCCTCACCGGTGCCGCTCACGGTGATCGCGGCGCCAGGGTTGAACGTGTCGACGCCGGTCGGGGTCTGGGCACGGGCGCGCGTCGCGACGCCGAGGGTGAGCGCGGCGGTCCCGGCGAGAACGGCGAGAACGCTGCGGGTGGTCGCCGTGCGGGTGGTCGCCGTGCGGGGGGGGCGGGCGGGGGACATAGCGGGCGGGTGCGAGAGTGGAGGCGCGGTCATCCGGGCGGGTCGGACACCGCGGTGGACGTGGTGGGTGCGTCGTCGGGTGGGGTGCGCGTGTTCCGCCGCCAGCGCGCCGCTTCGACGAGCAGGTTTTGGAGGTCGCTTGCCGACACCCCGGGCACGCGCCCGGCCTGGGCGAGGGTGGCCGGGCGGAGCGCGCCGAGTTTCTGGCGGGCTTCGGTGGACAGCGACCGGAACGCGGCGTAGGGCAGGTCGGTGTCGAGGGCGATCTCGCGCAGGCGGGCGACGCGGGCGGCCTCGTCGCGTTCGCGGGCCATGTAGGTGGCGTATTTCAGCTCGAGTTCGGCCGACTGGACGGCCTCGGGGTGCAGCTCCGCGCCGACGCCGCAGGCGCTGAGGAGGGCAGGGAGCGATACGCCGGGGCGGCGGGCGAGTTCGTCAGCGCGGACGGCGTGCGCGGGCGCGCCGCCGACGGAGGCGCCAGCCGAGACGCCGCTCGCGGCGGCGGCGGCGAGGATGGGAGCGGCGACCTCCGGGCGGACGCTCGTTCGTTCGGCGAGGGTGAGGGCGTCGGCCTCGTCGCGGGCGCGACGGTCGGCGGTCTCCGCTTCCTCGTTCGAGTAGAGTCCCAGTGCGGTGGCGAGCGGGGCGAGTCGACGGAGCGCGTTATCCTGTCGAATGGTGAGGCGGAACTCGGAGCGCGACGTGAAGAGGCGGTACGGCTCGTCGACGCCGCGGGTGACGAGGTCGTCGACGAGCACGCCGAGGTAGGAGGATTCTCGGCCGAGCACGGCGGGGGGGCGGTGCTGCGTCCAGCGGGCGGCGTTGAGGCCGGCGACGACGCCCTGGGCTGCGGCTTCCTCGTAGCCGGTGGTGCCGTTGATCTGCCCGGCGAGCCAGAGTCCGTCGACCGCGCGGACGCGGAGGGTGGCGTCGAGTTGGGTCGGGGGGCAGTAGTCGTACTCGATCGCGTAGCCCGCGCGGGTCATGCGGGCGTGTTCGAGGCCTGCAACGGTGTGCAGGATCTCGAGTTGGACGGCGGCGGGGAGGGAGGTCGAGAGCCCGTTGACGTACAGCTCGGACGTGTCGAGCCCTTCGGGCTCGAGGAAGAGCTGGTGCCGGGCCGCGTCCGGGAAGCGGACGATCTTGTCCTCGACGGATGGGCAGTAGCGTGGGCCGCGGGCGCCGATCGCGCCGCCGTACATCGCGCTCTCGTGCAGACGGCTGGCGATGAGGGCCTTGCCGGGCTCCTCGAGGTAGGTGCCCCAGCAGGGCAGTTGGGGGAGCGCGGGGGTGTCGGGCGCGAAGTGGCTCCACCGGTAGCTCGGTCGGTCGGAGCCGGCGGCGAGCAGTTCACTGTCCTGTCGGGTGAGGCGGGCGTAGTCGACGGAGCGGCCGTCGATGCGGGGCGGGGTGCCGGTCTTGAAGCGGGCCGTGGCGATGCCGAGCGCGTCGAGTTGTTCGGCGAGATGGGTGGCGGCGGGGTCGCCGGCTCGGCCGCCGGGGATGGACGTCGTGGTCCCGATGTGCAGTCGGCCGCGGAGGAAGGTGCCGGTCGTGATGACGACGGCGGCCGCGCGGAGCGTGCGCCCCTCGAGCGTGTCGAGTCCGACGACGGTGCGGTGGTCGGCGAGGCGGAGGCGGGCGGCGGTGCCCTGGACGATGTCCAGGGTGGGGTGGCGCTCGAGCTCGTGGCGGACAGCGCGGCGGTAGAGGCCGCGGTCGCACTGCGCGCGCGGGGACCAGACGGCGGGCCCCTTGCCGCGGTTGAGCATGCGGAATTGCACGGTCGCCCGATCGGTCGCACGGGCCATGGCGCCACCGAGTGCGTCGACTTCGCGGACGACGGTCCCCTTGGCGACGCCGCCGATCGCGGGGTTGCAGGAC
>DASWUT010000926.1:0-1990 GCA_036401455.1 Gemmatirosa sp.
GACGGCACGGATGATCGACGCGACGAGGTCCATGTCCTTCAGGCACCCCGACCCCCCGTTACGCCGCACGACCTTTTTCACGGGGCAGCCGAAGTTGATGTCGACGAACTCCGGCTGAAACACGTCCGTGACGAGCGCGGCCGCGTCGGCCATCGCCGCCGGATCCGCGCCGAAGATCTGCACGCCGATCGGCCGCTCCTCCGCGCCAAACCGCAGCTTGCGCAGCGTCGCCTCGTTCTCGCGGCGGATCCCCTCCGCGGAGAGGAACTCCGTAACGACCACGTCTGCGCCGTGCGCGCGACAGAGACGCCGGAACGGCGACTCCGACACACCGGCCATTGGCGCGAGGTAGAGTGGCACCTCGGCGGCTACGGAGAACGGAAACGCGGACATGTGCTGCAAGTTAGCCGCCTTTGGCCGCGCTTGCCGCTCGCGGCGGCCGTTCCTAGCTTGGCCTGCTTCGCCGCGCCGCAGCACCACGGCTCGCCTCGCGCGGCCTCCTTCCCGTACGTGCCATGGAACTGCGCGAGTTTTTCTCCGAGGACGCCGTCCGGCTCGACCTCGAAGCGACCAGCAAGGACGACGTTCTCAAGGAACTGATCGGCCTGCTCAAGCTCGACGAGAAGTCCGAGGGCATGCTCTTCAAGATGCTCAAGCGGCGCGAGAACCTCGGCTCGACGGGAATCGGACGCGGCATCGCCATCCCCCACTGCCGGTCGCTCGTCGTCAACAAGCTGCGCGTCGCGTTCGGGCGAAAGAAGGAAGGGATCGACTTCAAGGCGATCGACGAGAAGCCGGTGCACTTCTGCTTCCTCATCGTCGCACCGCCGCTCGAAGTCTCCAATCAATACCTGCCCGTGCTCGGCAAGATCGCCCAGTTCAGCAAGGAGCCGGACGTCCCGCAGCGACTGCTGGAGCTGACGCAGCCGTCGCAGTTCATGGAGCTGCTGAAGGAGAAGGGCGTGTGATCCGGCGCGTTCGGCCGCGATCGAAGCGCTATCGCATGCCGAACATGAAGTAGAGGTGCGCCGGATACCGCCATGCGCGCCGCCGCATCGTGCGCTGGACGAGCAGGGCGCACAGGGGAACGAGTACGAACATGATGCGAGGAAGCGACGGGATCGCCTCCCGGAACGCCGCGGCCGGGTCCGAACCGACCTGGGCCACGCCCAACATCAGGACGCGCACCGGTGCCACGGCGTGCGAGTACTTCCGCGCGACCTTCGTGCGGAACGCCACGTCTGCCCGGGTCTCCGCGGCGCTCTGCGCGATGCCGAAGTCTTCGGCGCGAAACGTCGTGGCGAGCGCGGTGAAGTACGCCGCACTCACGGTCACGTACAGGTTGATCGGCCGGACGTAGGGTGCACGCCTGCCGTGCAGCCACTCGACCGTCAGCGCGCCCGGCCGCGCGACGAGCAGCGACACCGTGCGCACCAGCTTCCCGTCGATGGTGCCGAACGTGTCCCAGATCTCGCGGAGGAGCACGCGGGCGCTCGGATTGTGCGGCAGGTCCCGCTGCCCGCACGCCGAGCAGTATGCGCCGCCTAACGGAACGGCGCAGTTCGCGCAGTAGCCGGCCGGCGCGGCTGCCTCACTCCCACTCGATCGTGGCAGGCGGCTTCGAGCTGACGTCGTAAGCGACGCGATTGACACCGTCCACCTCGTTGATGATGCGGTTGGACATGCGCGCCAGGACGTCGTGCGGCATCGGGTACCAGTCGGCCGTCATCCCGTCCGTGCTCGTGACCGCACGGAGCGCGAGGACGTAGTCGTACGTCCGCTCGTCGCCCATCACGCCGACGCTGCGCACCGGCAACAGCACCGCGAACGCCTGCCAGATCTCGTCGTAGAGCCCCGCGGCCCGGATCTCTTCGAGGTAGATCGCGTCCGCCGCGCGGAGCACCTCGAGCTGCGCGGGCGTTACCGCGCCCAAGACCCGGATCGCGAGCCCGGGCCCGGGGAACGGGTGCCGGCCGACCATCTCCTCTGG
>DASWUT010000927.1:0-6931 GCA_036401455.1 Gemmatirosa sp.
GCCGACCATCTACAACGGCCAGCGCTGGGTCGGCGTCACCGTCGACCACAGCAACGGCGCCGCGCCCGCGCCCCCGCCCGCCACCCCGCCCTCGGCCGGCGCCGCGGCCGGCAGCGCGCGGTAGCGAGCGCGTTAGGCGCACGCCCCGCCGCCGCACGCCGTGGGCGCATACCTCGTCCGCCGCCTCGTCCTCGCGATCCCCACGCTCGTGGGGGTCGTGCTCGTCACCTTTCTCCTGCTCTTCGTCGCGCCCGGCGACCCGGTGCAGGAGATGGTCGGCGAGCGTGCCGACCCGGCGACGATCGCGCGCCTCCGCCACGACCTGCACCTCGACGAGTCGCTGCCCGCGCAGTTCGCGCACTACGCGGGTGGCATCCTGCGCGGCGACCTCGGGCGCTCGTTCATCACCGACCGCCCGATCGCGCGCGACGTCGCCGAGCGCTTTCCCAAGACGCTGCTCCTCGCCGGCACGGCGATGCTCTTCGCCACGATCGCCGGCGTCACACTCGGCGTGCTGTCCGCGCGCAATCCGGGCGGCGCCGCCGACCGTCTCGCGTTGGGCGCGGCCTACCTCGGGATCTCCTTCCCCGTGTACTGGGTCGGCCTGCTCGCGATTCTCCTGTTCTCGGTTCGCCTGCGCTGGCTCCCCGCGTCGGGCTACGCGCCCGGTCTCGCCGGCGCGCGCTACCTCGTCCTCCCCGCCCTCGCGCTCGGCACGCGCTCGGTTGCCTTCCTCGCCCGCGTCACGCGGTCGGCGATGCTCGAGGTGTTGGGCGGCGAGTACGTGCGCACCGCGCGCGCCAAGGGGCTCGCTGAGCGCGCCGTCGTCGCCCGACACGCCCTCCGCAACGCCCTGATCCCCGTCGTCACCGTGCTCGGTCTCGACTTCGGCTACTACCTGACGGGGAGCATCCTCACCGAGACGATCTTCTCGTGGCCCGGGATCGGCCGCTACGTCGTGAACGCGATCAGCCGCCGCGACCTGCCCGCGATCCAGGGGAGCGTGCTGTTCCTCAGCGCGGTGTTCGTGTTCGTGAACCTGCTCACGGACGTCGCGTACGCGAAGGCCGACCCGCGCGTGCGTTACGACTGACCCCAGAGTCGCGCCCGCTTGCCATATCAGGAACTCGCGCGCGCGGCGTCGAGATTCCGCCTGAAACGGGTCGTTGCCCGCCACAGCGATCCCCCGATCCAGAGAGTTGACGCACTCGTGACCAGGATGGCTGTCGACATGAGGACGTCGGGCCGCCATCCACGCTTGGCGAGGGAGAAATACCCCGGCGCGACGGCGAGCAACCCGACTTGCAGCCCCGCCCACTGGCGCACGACGGAGCGCGGCGCCACACGCACGCGCCACTGCCGGAGCACGACGACTACGAACGCCGTCGGGACGGACCAGAGGAGGAGCGCTCCCCCGGGTGAAACCCAAATCGCCACGGTCAGCGCCAGCCACTGACCGATCAGTATCAGCGCGCCCCAGAGACCCAGGAGCGCCCCGAACATGGTCCGGTGAGTAGCGGGGGACAGCGTGGGATCCATGGTAGATCGGTGGTTCGCCGCCGATGAGAGTGGCGAGATGAGTCGCGAGACCGATCGGCGAGAATCTCGGATCGACGCCCGCCTCGCTGCAGGCCTCAGTCGTCCTTCTGCCCGAACACCATCATGTTCGACGAGTGCCCAGGCGTGACCTTCTTGTCGGGGTGGATCCAGTGCACCGCCTGGTTCACCGCGATTGCCGCCTCCGAGAACCCCGACGCGATCAGCTTCAGCTTGCCCGGATAGGTCGTCACGTCGCCGGCCGCGTAGATCCCCGCGCGCCCGGTCTCCATCTGCGAGTTGACGACGATCTCGTCCTTCTCGAGCGTGAGCCCCCACTCGGCCAGCGGCCCGAGATCACTCACGAAGCCTAACATCGGCAGCACGACGTCGGCCTCGACCTCGCGCGTCGTCTTGGCCTTGACGTCCTTCAGCACGATGTGGCTGAACCGCTCGCCGTGTTCGTGCATGCGGATGTCCGCCAGCTCGTGGAACGTCAGCAGCGTCGCGCGCCCCGCCTCCACGTGGCCCTTGAACTCCGCGACCGTCGCACCGTGCGCGCGAAACCGGTCGCTCCGGTGCACGATCGTCACGTGCGCCGCCTTGCCGATCATCTGCGTCCCCCAGTCGAACGCCGAGTCACCGCCGCCGATGATCACGACGTGCTGCCCGCGGTAGTCCTCGGGGTTGGTCACGACGTCGTAGATCCCCCGCCCGTACCACCCCTCGGCGACCGGCTGCGGCAACCGCCGCGGCGAGAACGCACCGATCCCCGCCGCGATCACGAGCGCGCGCGTCGGAAACTCGCCGTCCGTCGTCTCGAGCACGAAGTGCGGCTGGCCGTCGCCGTTCTGCTCCTCACGCAGCCCGGTCACGCGGCGGTTGAGATGCGTCGCGAAGTTCCAGCGCGCTGCCTGGTCGGCGAGCGATTTCACGAGGTCCTTCGCGAGCACCTGCGGAAAGCCCGCGACGTCGAAGATGTACTTCTCCGGGTAGAGCGCGGTCAGCTGCCCCCCGAGCTGCGGAAGCGCGTCGACCACCTGCGCGGTCGCCTGCCGCATGCCGGCGTAAAAGGTGGCGAAGAGGCCGGCCGGCCCACCGCCGATGATCGTGATGTCGACGAGCGGATGCGTCGGCGCGCTCGTGTCGTTCGGTGCAGTCATGCCGTAAAGTAAGAGCGCCCAGTAAGGGCGCCCCAAACGGCGCCCCGACTACCTTCCCGGCCATGACGCTCAAGATCTACACCCGCACCGGCGATCGCGGCGACACGGCCCTGTTCGGCGGCGGCCGCGTGGGCAAGGACGACGTCCGCGTCGATGCCTACGGCGACGTCGATGAGCTGAACGCCGCCCTCGGCCTCGCCCGCGCGATCGAACTCATGCCGCGCGTCGACGAGGTGCTCATCCCCGTGCAACGCGACCTGTTCGCGATCGGGGCGCTGCTCGCCACGCCGGACCGCGACCGGATGCACGAGCAGCTCGCGAAGGCCCAACTCGACGAGGCCCGCGTCGCCCAGCTCGAGCAGGCGATCGACGACGGCGACCGCGAGCTCGATCCGCTTCGCGCATTCATCCTCCCCGGCGGCACGCCGAAAGCCGCCGCGCTCCACGTCGCCCGCACCGTCTGCCGCCGCGCCGAACGTCGCGTCGTCGCGCTCGCCCGCGAGGTCGAGGTGCCGACCCTCGTCGTCATGTACCTCAATCGGCTGTCCGACCTGCTCTTCGTGCTCGCCCGCGTCGCCAACCGCCGCGCGGGCGCCGACGAGGCCACCTGGTGAGCGCGGCCCGGGTGCGACGCCGCCCGTGACCACGGGGGCGACGGCCACCGCGATGAGCGGCGTCCCCGGTGCGCCGGGGTTCGCCGACGCTGCCGCGGGACTCCTTCCCTATCGCGTCCTCGTCGCCCCCGGCGCACTCGGCGCACTCCGCCCGCTTCTCGATGCGGTGGACGCGGACCGCTGGGTCGTCATCGCCGACGCCACCGTCGCGCGCCACCACGCGGCCGCGGTGCTCGCCCAGCTCGACGCCGGACGCCCCCGCCCGTCGCTGCTCCTCACCGTCCCCCCGGGCGAGGCCCAGAAAACCCGCGAGCGGTGGGCCGCGCTCACCGATGCCATGCTCGCCGCCGGGTGTGCGCGCGACACGGCCGTCCTCGCCCTCGGCGGCGGTGTCGTCGGCGACCTCGCCGGCTTCGTCGCCGCGACCTACATGCGCGGTGTTCCCATCGTGCAGGTGCCGACGACCCTCCTCGCGATGGTCGACGCGAGCGTCGGCGGCAAGGTTGCCGTCGACACACCGGCCGGAAAGAACCTCGTCGGCGCCTTTCACCCGCCCGCGCTCGTCGTCATCGACCCCGCCGCGCTCGCCACCCTTCCGTCAGTCGACCTGCGCGCCGGTGCGGTCGAGGCGCTCAAGCACGGTGTGATCGCGAGCGCCCCCCACTTCGACGACGCCGCACGGCTCCTCGCGGCCGCATCGCGCGACCGGGCGGCCGCGCCGCTCGACGATCCCTCGCTCGCCGCCCTCGTCGCGGCGAGCGTCGCGATCAAGGCCCGCGTCGTCGCCGACGACCCGCGCGAGCGCGGCCCGCGCCACGTCCTCAACTTCGGCCACACCGTCGGCCACGCGCTCGAGCGGCTGAGCGGCTACGCGCTCCGACACGGCGAGGCCGTTGCGATCGGAATGGTTGTCGAAGCGACGGCCGCCGAGTCGGCGGGGATCGCTGCGGCCGGCACCGCGGCGCGCATCCGCGACGCGCTCGCCGCCGGCGCCCTGCCGGTCGCGCCTCCGGCCGAGCTCGACGCGGACGTCGTGCTCGAGGCCGCGCGCCTCGACAAGAAAACCCGCCGCGGCGCGATCGAGTACGCGCTGCCGACGCGCATCGGCGCGATGGCGGCCGGCGACGGGCGGTGGACCGTTCCACTCCCCGACGCGCTCGTCCGCCAGGCGTTCGAGGCCTGCCGCGCGTGATCGAGCGCGACCTCTTCGCCACCGACCGGATCGACGCGGCCGACCGCGCGACGCCGGCCCGATCGCCGCGGGGTACCCGACACCCGGCCCTCGCGGTCGGCTGGCTCGCCGTCGCGACGATCATCGTGCTCGGGCGGCGGGGTGCGTCGGCGACGCGCGACGCGTCGCCTCCGCCACTCGTCGCGCCGCGGGGTGCGGTCGCCCTGGTGCCCCCAACCACGACCGATACCGTCGCGCGGCACGCGCCCGTGACGGTACTCAGTGAGTGGTGGCACGACCCGGTCGAGGTGCTCGCGACGCCCGCGGACAGCACCGCCGGAGCCGACGCTGCCTGGCGCGATCGGCTCCCCAAACCGTTTGCCGTGCTCCGCAAGTTCGTCTCGCCGCTCATCATGCCGCGCCTGAGCCTGCCGCGCGCGCTCACCCCCGACTTCCCCGCCCTCCGCGCCCTCGCCGCCCGCGCGCGCCCCGGCCAGCCGGTGAACGTCACCCTCACGGCGTACTGCCTGCACGGAACCACCCGCACCGGATCGGCGACGCGATCTGGGATCGTCGCCGCCGACCCGCGAATCTTTCCGATGGCCCGCCACGTCGAACTCTTCGCCGCCGGTCGCTACCTCGGCCGCTTCCGCGTCGAGGACACGGGCGGGGCGGTCCACGGTACGCATCTCGACATCTGGACGCCCGACTGCGCCGACGCGGAGCGCTTCGGCACCCGCCCGGGCATCGCCTCCCTCGTCGCCCTCGGCGACTGAGGACCCGCACCGGACTCGACCCGGATCCGCCGATGACTCCCACGGCGCTCTACCTCGCCCTGTTCGCGCTGCTGCTCGTGGGCCTCGCGTTCGGCGCGACGCTGCTCAACGTTCCCCCGCTCTGGACCGCAGGCCTCGTCGTAGTCGCCGGGATCGGCGCGCTCGCCGTCGCGTCCGCCCGCCCGCGAACGCCGCGGCAGCGCTGACGGCACCGCCGGTCGCTATTGACCGGCTCGAATCGCGGCATTACCGTGGCGCTCCCGGACCACCCCCCGGGCGCGCCCCTGCAGCTCCCACCCGGCGTTGCCCGCCACCTGCCGTCACCCTCGTCAGAGGTGTCCATGCAGCGTGTGCCCGCCGCGACCCACTCCGCGGCTCCCCGCCCCATCCGCCCGACGCCGCGCCCCGTCGCGGGAGCGACCCGACTCCCGATCCCCGCCGGCTTCGGGCCGAGCACGTCGTTCGATCAGTACCTGAGCGACATCCAGCGCCTGCCGCTCATCACCGACGTGGACGAGGAGCGGCGCCTCGCGCGCCTCGCGCGCTGCGGTGACACGGCCGCCGCCGAACGCCTCGTCACCGCCAACCTGCGCTTCGTCATCTCGTACGTGAAGCGCTATCAGGGACGCGGACTCGAGCTCGCCGACCTCGTCGCGATCGGCAACGAAGGGCTGCTCAAGGCCGTGCGGAAGTTCGACCCAGACCAGGGCGTGAAGTTCATCTCCTACGCCGTGTGGTGGGTTCGTCAGGCGGTGCTCAAGGCGCTCGCCGAGCAGACCCGCGCCGTACGCGTGCCGCTGAACCAAAATACGGTCCTCATCCGCACCGGCCGCGCACACGCGATCCTCGCCCAACGCCTCGGCCGCGACCCCACCGACGACGAGCTCGGTGAGCTGCTCGGCGAACCCGCCGAAATCGTCCGGCAGTGCCGCCAGATGTCGACCCCCGAGGTCGCCCTCGACGCACCCATCGACCGCGGCGCGCGCGAGGCGGGCACCTTCGGCGAGCGCATCGCCGACGAGCGCACGGTCGACGCCGACGACGCCCTCGGCGAACGCCTCGTCTGCGAGCAGCTGCGGCACGCGCTCCAGCACTGCCTCACCCCGCGCGAGCGGCGCATCCTCGTGCTGTACTACGGGCTCGAACCAGGGTCCGAAGAGATGACCCTCGAACGGATCGGCGCCGTCATGGGCGTGACCCGCGAACGCATCCGACAGATCCGCGAGCGCGCGTTCGCAAAGCTGCGCGAGTCCGCCGACGGCCCCGCCCTGAGCGAGTTCTGGACGGCCGCCTGACCGCGGCGGCGCGGTCGACAGTGACCTTGAACGGGGTGGAGCGCACCCGTCGGCGGATGTTCGGCCTCGCTCGTCGCCGCCCTCGCGCCCCGGCGCGAACGGCGGTGCGGTCGCGACATCCCGGCCGCCGCGTCGAGCAGGCGTCGAGGACTGACTGGCTTGCGAATGCAAGTCGGCGCTGGTACGCTTCTCCGGCTCATCCCGACCTCCGGAGGGAGACATGACTGTTTTGAGCGCAGAGCTGCAGATCGTCGATCAGGTCCACGAGGATCTCGGGCTGCAGGTGAAGCAAATTGCCACGATCATCGGCGCGGACGAGAGCACGCTCCACCGCTGGCTGAGCGGGATGACACCGAGTGGGCCGCGGAAGGTCTAT
>DASWUT010000928.1:0-5955 GCA_036401455.1 Gemmatirosa sp.
GAGTACCCGTCGTGGCTCTACCCGATCACGCAGGGTGCGACGACGATGTGGGAGCGGTGGGACGGGCTCAAGCCCGACGGAACGTTCGAGGACGTGGGAATGAACTCGTTCAACCACTACGCGTACGGGGCGATCGGCGACTGGATGTACCGCACGGTGGCCGGGCTCGACGGCGATCCCGCCGCGCCCGGCTACAAGCACATCCTCATCCACCCGCACCCCGGCGGCGGCCTCACGTCGGCGAGCGCGACGCTCACCACCCCGTATGGCGCGGCCGGTTCGGCGTGGCGGTTCGTGGGCGACAGCTTCGAGCTCGCGGCGCGCGTGCCCGCGAACGCGCGCGCCACGGTGCGCCTGCCGTTCGCGCAACTCGCCGAGGTGACCGAGGGCGGGCGGCCGGTCGCGGGCGCTCCGGGGGTCACGCGCGCCGTGCAGGACGGTGCCGCGGTGCTCGTCGAGGTCGGGTCGGGCCACTACGCGTTCGCGTACCCGGCGCCGCGTCTCGCGGCAATCGTGCGGGGGTCGGCGGTCCGCTGAGGCACCGTGGTGGCCGTTCGGCGGCCGGTGTTACGGACGTTCGAATGTGCACGAACGTTCGAGAATGGCGCTCGAACTTGACAAAACCGGTACGGCGGCGAGTTTCCCGTCACGCGTTCACGGCATGTGTGCATATACGCACATACGTGCAACAACGCGAACGATCCCCGACACCGGTGCGTGCCCGCAGCGCGCCGTCCGCTTTCTCCGGACTCCTGCGATGAAGCCACTGTTCGCTCCCAGCGCCGTCCTCGCGGCCTGCGCCCTCGGCATGACCCCGGCCCTCGCCCGGGCGCAGACCACGGCCATCCGCGGAACCGTCACCGACGCGACCGGGACGCCCGTCCCGGGCGTCGCCGTCACCGTGGTCGGCACGCGCCTCGGGGCGATGACCAACGACGAGGGCGGATACCGGATCGCGGCTGCCCCGGCCGGCACGCTCCAGCTGCGCGCGACGCGCATCGGCTACAGCCCGGTCACGCTCAACGTCACGGCGAGCGGCGCGACGACGGTCGCCGACCTGCACCTGACGAAGATGGCCGCGACGCTGTCCAACGTCGTCGTGACCGGCGTGTTCGATCCGCGCACCGCGCGCCAGGCCTCGGTGGCGATCACGACGCTCGACACGAGCGCGCTCCGCGTGCAGGTGCCCGTCTCCACCGCCGACGTCCTCAAGAAGGTGCCCGGCGTCTTCGTCAATTCGGCGTTAGGCGAGATCCGCAACATCGTCTACTCGCGCGGCGTCTCGGCGGGCTCGGTCGACGCAGCGACGGGCTACTACTACGTCTCGATGCAGGAGGACAACCTCCCCGTCACGAGCATCACCGGCACCAACTACGGCCCCGACTACTTCTTCCGGGCCGATGCCACCGTGGCCCGCGTCGAGGCGGTGCGCGGCGGCTCGGCCAGCATCACCTCGGCCAACGCGCCGGGCGGCATCTTCAACTACCGCTCGCAGACCGGCGGCGACCAGGGCAGTGGCACGGTCAGCGTCCGCGGTGGCGATCAGGGGTCGAACCTCCCCTACGGCCGCTTCGATCTCAACTACGGCGGGCCGATCTCGACGGGCTGGACGTACGACGTCGGTGGTTTCTACCGCGACGACCGCGGCCAGCGCGACGCCGGTTACCCGATGAATCAGGGCGGACAGCTCAAGGCGAACGCGACACACGACTTCGCGAGCGGTGGCATTCTTCGCTTCTACGCCAAGTACCTCAACGACCGCAACGGCTGGTTCGAGTTCATCCCGTCGACCAACTTCTCGAATCCCACCTACGCGCCCGGCTTCGGCGCGAACTCATCGGTGCTGATGCCCAGGTTCCAGACCACGGTCTATTCGGGGATCCGTGGCGAGAACGTCGATATCGACCCCTCACGCCTGGTCGACTCGCAGGATCGCGCCGTGGGGTCGTCGTTCTCGAAGAACATCGGCGGGATCGAGATCACCAACGACGTCAGGTACTCGAACAAGAACCGGAACTGGCAGTCGAGCGCCGTCATCTTCACGTCGTCGCTCACCGACATCCTGCCCTACGCCTTCAACGGCGTGGTCGCGAGCCCCGGCACGTACACGTTTCGGAACGCGAACACGGGGCAGGTCGTCGCGACGGTGGACCGCAGCAACCCGTTCAACCCGAGCATCACCTCCAACACGCTCGGCACCGCCAACACGATCTCGTCGCTCGCGCTCTACCAGCAGGACTACGTGAGCGAGGTGATGGACCAGCTCCGCCTGTCGAAGCAGATCGGCAGTCAGCGCTTCACGATCGGCGGCTATTTCTCCAACGCGGGAATCCGGCACTACAGCGACATCGGGGGCTTCGGCCAGATGACGTTCCAGCCGCGCCCGCAGATGCTGGCGATCTCGTACACCGATCCGTCGGGAAAGACGTACCAGGTGACCGCGCCCAACGGGGCGGGCTCGGCGCGGGGCGACAACGAGGCGCAGACCACGTGGCGCAACGCGTCGCTGTTCTTCGGTCACAGCTGGGAGATCACCTCGAAGCTCAACTTCGACTGGGGCGCCCGCGGCGAATTCATCACCGCCTCGGGGACCAACACGCAGGACTCGGTCGCGACGACGAGCGGGGGCGGGCGCGACGGGAATCCGCTGACGCTGTACGACAACGACGTGCACGTGCTGTACAACCGGTACGGCTACAACAAGACGATGCACACGCTATCGCTGTCCGGCGGCCTCAACTACCTCGTGTCCAGCGACGTCTCGGTGTACGTGCGCGGCTCGCGCGGCGAAAAGACGCCGGACCTCAACTACTTCCAGAGCATCACGACGCCTTTCCTCGCGTCGAACGTGAACCCCGTGAACCAGAAGATCGATCAGCTGGAAGGGGGTGTGAAGTTCCAGCGCGGCACGTTCTCCGCGACTGCGACGCCGTTCTACAGCTACCTGCACGACATCTACAGTCAGCAGACGTTCACGAATACGACGACCGGCGCGTTCTACAACGGGCCGGTGCTCTATAACGCCATCAAGACCGTCGGGCTCGAGCTTGAGACGCATGGCCAGATGACGAACGGCCTCGGGCTGGGGACGGCGATCACGCTGCAGAACTCGAAGGCTGTGACGTGGAACCTCGCCGAGTCTGGCGGGCAGGGCCCGCAGAGCGACACCGTGGTCAGCTACTCGGGCGGGCAGGCGGAGAACAACCCCAAGGTGATGTTCGACGTCACGCCGACCTACACGCACGGCTCGCTCTCGACGTTCGTCACCTGGCACTACCTCAGCAAGCGCCCGGCAAACGTGCCCCACGCCTTCGACCTGCCCGCGTTCAGCCAGTTCAACGCCGGGTTCGACGTCGCGGTCATGCGCCAGACGCGGCTCGGGCTCGCGGTGAACAACCTGTTCAACGGTCAGGGCATCATGAGCTGGACGCCGCCGGGGCTGCTCTACTCGCGCGGGTACTACACGTCCGCCGACATCAGGGCCAACCCGAACGCGATCTTCGGCGTCGTCCCGATCCAGCCGCGCTCGGTGTATCTCACGCTGAGCCACGCGCTGTAACCCCACGTCGTACTTCGATGACCACCCTCCTCGCCCCGATTTCCGATGCGCCGGCCACCGCCGCGCTCCGCGACCACGCGCGCGATTACGCGGCGCTCGCCGAGCGGCTCGATCGTCGGGGCGCGCGGGCCGAGGCGGCGGTGAACGCGGTGCGCCGCTTCGAGGTCGCGGTGCCGTCGTGGGCGTTCGGGACCGGCGGGACGCGCTTCGGCCGCTTCCCGGGACCCGGAGAGCCGCGTACGCTCGAGGAGAAGCTGGAGGACGCGGCCGTGGTGCACCGCCTCACGGCAGGCACGCCGCGCGTCTCGCTGCACATCCCGTGGGACGAGCCGCGCGATCCGTCCGCCGTGCGCCAGCTCGCCACGGAGCTCGGGCTGGGCTTCGACGCCGTCAACTCCAACACGTTCCAGGATCAACCCGGGCAGGCGCTGTCGTACAAGCTCGGTTCGTTCAGCCACCCGGACGCCGCGGTGCGCCGGCAGGCGGTCGAGCACCATCTGCACGTCGTCGAGGTCGGGAAGACGTTAGGCGCGGACGCGCTCTCGGTGTGGCTCGCCGACGGCTCCAACTACCCGGGGCAGATGTCGCTCCGGCGAAGCTTCGAGCGCGTGTGCGACTGCCTCACCGAGGTCTACGCGCGCATGCCCGACTCGTGGCGCCTGTTCACCGAGCACAAGCCCTACGAACCCGCGTTCTACGCCACGGTCGTGCAGGACTGGGGCTCGTCGCTGCTGCTCGCGCAGCACCTTGGTGAGCGCGCGCAGTGCCTCGTCGACCTCGGGCACCACCTGCCCAACACGAACATCGAGCTCGTCGTCGCGCGCCTGTTGGGCGCGGGCAAGCTCGGTGGCTTCCACTTCAACGACGGCAAGTACGGCGACGACGACCTGACGGCGGGCTCGATCCGGCCGTACGTGCTGTTCCTGATCTTCCACGAGCTGGTCCTGGCCGAGCGCGAGGCCGCCGCGGGCACGCTCGCGGAGTTCCGGCCGGCGTACATGATCGACCAGAGCCACAACCTCAAGGACCCGATCGAGGACATGCTGCAGACGGTCGACCAGCTGCAGCTCGCCTACGGGAAGGCGCAGCTCGTCGACCACGCGGCGCTCGCCGGCTACCAGGAATCGGGCGACGTGCTGATGGCCGAGCGCACGTTGAAGGAGGCGTTCGAGACCGACGCGCGGCCGCTCGTCGCCGAGGCGCGTCGGCGCGCGGGCGCCGCGCTCGACCCGATCGCCGCGTTCCGGGCGTCGGGCTACCGGGCGCGGAAGGCCGCCGAGCGGACCGGCGCGACCTACGTGCCACCGCAGAGTTTGTGAGCGGTCCGGGGCACGACCGGTGACGCCGCCGCTGACCTACCTGGCCATCGACCTCGGTGCCTCCAGCGGCCGCGGTGTGCTCGGCACGCTCGACGGCGACGGGCGGATGGCGATGCGCGAGATCCATCGCTTCCGCACGCCGCTGGTCGAGGACGGCGGGCACCTGTGGTGGGACGCCGAGGCGCTGTGGGAGGAGGTGAGAACGGCGCTCGCCCGGGCGCTCGCCGCCGCGCCCGGGCTGCGCGCGGTGTCGGTCGATAGCTGGGCGGTGGACTACGTACCGTTAGGCACGGACGGCGTCGCACTCCGGCGCCCCTACGCGTACCGCGATCCGCGCACGCGCGGGCGGCTGGACGAAGCGATCGAACGCGTCCCGGGCGGCGCGGACGCGCTGTACGCGCGCACCGGGATCCAGTTCCTCCCGTTCAACACGCTGCCGCAGGTCGTCGCCGACCTCGCCGACGAGCCCGCGCTCGTCGCGCGCACGGCGGCGCGCCTGTTCATCGCCGACTACTTGCTGTATCGAATGACCGGCCGCGCCGTCGTCGAGCGCACGATGGCGAGCACGTCGCAACTGCTCGACGTGCGCTCGGGCGCGTGGGCGGACGACCTCATCCGCGCGATCGGCGACGATCCCGCGCGCTGGCCCGAGGTCGTCGTCCCGGGTACCGTGTTGGGCGTGGTGCGGGACGACGCGCTGCCGGCGCGGCGTGCGGCCGGACCGTGCGCCATCGGACCGAGCGCGATCGCGACCTGCGCGCACGACACGGCGGCGGCGATCGCCGCGGTGCCCGCGACCGGCGATCGGCCGTGGGCCTACATCTCGTCCGGCACGTGGTCGTTGGTCGGCGCGGAGCTGGTCGCGCCCGTGCTCACCCCGGCGGCGCGCGCGGCAGGCTTCACCAACGAGGCCGGTCTCGACGGCACGGTGCGTTTCCTCAAGAATCGGACGGGGATGTGGGTGCTCGAGGAGTGCCTGCGCGCCTGGGCAGCCGCCGGCGCGGCAGTCGACTGGCAGACGCTCGTCGCCGAGGCCGCGGCGAGCGGGCCCGCGGACGGCGTGGTCGACCTCGACGC
>DASWUT010000929.1:0-5640 GCA_036401455.1 Gemmatirosa sp.
GTCGCCGCGTGTGGCCCGTGCAACCGGCTCAAGGCCGACCTGCTCCCGAGCGAGTTCTTTCTCCGCCACCCCTGGGCCGGCCTCAACTTCATGCGCTACGCGCGGACCGTACACCGCGCGCTCAAACGCGGCGCGCGCCGCGCGGTGAGCCTGGCCTGCGCCGACGACTCGGAGGCGCTGCGCGCTACCCCGGAGCGGCGCCGCGCAGCCTAACGCGCGGCGGCAGCCGCGCAGCCTAACGCGCGGCGGCGGAGCGAGCGGACGCGCCGAGCAGGGCGTCCGCCTCGCGCCGCCGGTCGCCCACGGCCTGCCGCAACGCGTCGTACCGCGCGGCGGCGTCCCGGCCCACGGGCTGATCGGCCTGCGTCGTCATTCCATACAGGTACCGCACCTCCGCGAGCAGCCCCGGACGTCCGTACCGAAACCGCTCGCCAGTAAGGGTGGCCTGCAGCGCTCGCAGACGGGCGAGACGGGCCGCCGCGTCCGGCGCCGTCGAATCCGACGCCGCGCGTGTCACGCCCGCCGCGACGTCGCGCGCGAGCGTCTGCGCGTCGCTCACGAGGTCGCGGGCGCGGACGTTGTGCGCGAACTGCGCGGCGAGCACGGCGGGCGTGATCCCGTCGCGCCGTGATCGCGGGTCGACGTCGATCACGAGCGGCCGGGTGGCCGACCACCGCACCGCCTCGCTCGTCGCGGTTCGGAGCGCGAGGCGGACGGAATACCGCCCGGGCGGAACCATCGGTCCACCGCGCCCGCTGCGGCGCGCGTCGGCCGGATCGAGCGGGCCGGCGGTCGCAAGGTCCCACACGACCCGGTGAGCGCCCGGCGACCCGTCGAGCGGCAACGCGCCGCCGCGCGCTGCCGTCGCAAACTCGCGCACCGTTCGCCCCGCCGAATCCAGCAGCGTGAGCGAGACGACCATGCCGCGGGTTGCCGATCCGAGCCAGTAGTCGAGTGCCGCGCCAGGCGGCGGGTACTGTGGGTCGGTCGACGATGCGCGCTCGCTCTCCTCACCGCCGAACGCCGCGCGATACCGGAGCCGCACCGCCGGACGTGGTGCGACCAACAGCGCCGGCGCGGTGTCGAGCGCGGCGCGGGTGCGAGCATCCGCGACCGCGCGCAGCGGCGTGAGGTCGTCGAGGATCCAGAAGCCGCGCCCCTGCGTCGACGCGACGAGGTCTCCACTCCGATGCACGACGAGGTCCGTGACCGGCACGGCGGGCATTCCGCCACTGCCCGCATCGACCGAGTCGCCTGACGTCCGCGAGACGCGCGACCGCGGCAGCGGCTGCCAGTGCCCGCCGTCGTCCGCCGACACGTACACCCCGAACTCGGTCCCCGCGTAGAGCAGTCCCGGGCGTGCGAGGTCCTCGCGCACGACGCGCGTCGGCTCGTCGGCCGGGATCCCGTTGGTGCCCGGAGTGAGGAGCCGCCACGTCCGCCCGTAGTCATTGGTCGCGTACAGGTACGGCCGAAAGTCACCCAGTTGATATCGCAGGACGGCGACATATGCCCCGCCCGCGCGATGCGGCGACGGCTCGACCGTCTGCACGCGCCCGCCCGGTGGCAAGGCGGGGGGCGTGACGTCGCTCCACGTGCGCCCGCCGTCACGCGTCACGTGCACCGGTCCGTCGTTGGCGCCCGCCCAGATCACTCCGCGCGCGACCGGGCTCTCACGAATGCTGTACAGCGTCGCATACATCTCCTCGCCGGTCGCGTCGACCGTGATCGGACCGCCGGAGATCGTCTGCCGGTAGCGTGGGTCGTTGGCCGTGAGGTCGGGGGAGATCACCGTCCACGTCACACCGCCGTCGCTCGATTTGTGGACGAACTGCGACCCGTAGTAGACGACGCGCGGATCGTGCGGGCTCGTCGCCATCGGCGACACGCGCTGAAAGCGGTACCTCAGCGCGGCGTTGGGCTCGCCGTAGAGCGACTGCGCGCCGATCCAGTACTGGCGCTCCTGCCCCGTGCGGAGCGCCATCCGACTGAACTGCCCCTTGCACGCGCCCCACACCGTGTCGGGGCTGGCCGGCTGCGGCAGCACCGGCCCCGTCTCGCATCCCGGACCGTGATGCCACGCCTGCACGGGGTCGTCGAGCCCCGCAGCCTCGGTCGGCAGCGACGGGACGATGAGCGTGCCCCCCTCGTCCTGCTGCGCGCCGTACACGCGATACGGCACCTGATCATCGACCGCGACGTTGTAGATCTCCGCCGTCGGCTGGTTGAGCTGCGTGCTCCAGCTCCGTCCACCGGTGAGCGACACGTTCGCGCCGCCGTCGTTGCTCTGGATCAGCACGCGGCCGTCGCGCGGGTTGGCCCAGAGGTCGTGGTTGTCGCCGTGCGGCGTCGCCATCGGCGCGAACGTGCGGCCGCCGTCCGCGCTCCGAAAGAAGTCCTCCGCCCCTGCATAGACGATGTCGGCGTTGGTCGGATCCGCCGCGAGCGTCGTGTAATAAAAGGGCCGCGTGAGCAGCCCGGGCTGCGTGTTGACGAGCCGCCACGACTCGCCCGCGTCGTCGGACCGGTAGAGCCCCGATCCCGGCTTCGCCTCGACCAGCGCGTACACGCGCCGTGGGTCGGCGGCGGTCACCGCGAGGTTGCTCTTTCCGAACAGGCCGTTAGGCAGTCCGCCGGCGAGCTTACGCCACGTCCGCCCGGCGTCGGTGCTCTTGTAGACGCCGCCCTCCCGTGCGCCCGAGATGATCGTCCACGGCTTGCGTTCCGCACGCCACATCGACGCGTAGACGACGTCCGGGCTGCCCGGCTGCAGCTCGACGTCCACCGCACCCGTGCTGTCCGACACGAACAGCGCGCGCTGCCACGTCCGCCCCCCGTCGACCGTCTTGTACAACCCGCGCGCCGAATCGGCGCGGAAGGCGTTCCCGATCGCCGCGACGTACGCCACGTTCGCGTCGCGCGGGTCGACCCGCACGCCGCCGATCTGCCCAACGCCACGCAGCCCGACGAACGTCCACGTCCGCCCCGCGTCGCCCGACCGGTACACGCCGCGTCCGGTCGACACGTTGCTCCGGATCGCGTCCGAGCCCGTACCCACGTACACGACGTGCGGATCCGACGGCGCGACCTCGACCGCTCCAACCGAACCCTCGGTCAGGAACGCGTCGGTGAGGTTCCGCCACGTCGTCCCCGCGTCCTCCGTCTTCCACACGCCACCGCCGACGCCGCCGAGGTAGAACGTGAACGGCTCGGATGGCACGCCGGTCACGGTGGTGACCCGCCCGCCGCGCGTCGGGCCGATCGAGCGCCAGCGCAGCCCAGCGAGTAGCGCCGGGTCGATCCCCCGATCGCTCGCTGTTGCCGCGGGCGCCGCGGGCGCGGGCTGCGCGAAGATCGAGAACGGTACGAGGGCCGCGACGATCGCGACCGCGGCCGTACGGCAGCATGAAACGGGCATGATCCGGTGGCGTGGTGTGATCGTCTCGCGAAGCAAAGCACCGCCCCGGTCGCGCC
The DNA here is from genome assembly GCA_036401455.1 of Gemmatirosa sp. Classification (GTDB taxonomy): domain Bacteria; phylum Gemmatimonadota; class Gemmatimonadetes; order Gemmatimonadales; family Gemmatimonadaceae; genus BPUI01. The sequence goes on from DASWUT010000929.1 coordinate 3,475, forward strand.
GCAACGCGAAACGGCCACCCCGGAAGGGGCGGCCGTCGCGTGCTACCGTGGTGGCCGTGAAGCCGCCGGTCGGGCTCAGGGCTTGATGCGCACCGGCGTGCCGACCGGCACGTCATTCCACAGCTCGTCGATCTCTTCGTCGGTGACCGCGACGCAGCCGTTGGTCCAGTCGTACGCGCGGTGGTCCGAGCCGATCGCCCCCTCGCCGTTGGGCAGCCCGTGGATCATCACATCACCGCCTGCCGTCACGCCGACCGCCTGCGCGCGCGCGACGTCGGCCGCGTTGGGGTAGGAGATGTGCAGCCCCTTATGATAGCGACTGAACGGGTTGCGACCGTCGATGGCGTAGAGCCCCTCTGGCGTGCGGAAGTCGCCGATCTGCTCCTTGGCGCCGACCGGCTTCTGACCGAGCGCGACGTCGAACGTGCGCACCGCGGTACCGCCACTGTAAAGCGTGAGGCGGCGCAGCGACTTCTCGACGACGAGGCTGTCGGCCGTGACGCCGTGTCGGCCGCCGGTGATCGCCGAACTGGCGACGGCGGCGCGTGGGGCGGACGGCGTGCTCGACCCACGCGGGTCGGCGTGCCCGCCAGCGTGGACGGAGGCGGGAGCTGGGGCGGGACGCGGGCCGTCGACGCTCGGGACCAGGGCCGCCGCGAAGGCGGCCTGAGTCGAGAGCAGCGCGAACGAAGCCGCGACGACGAAACGAAGGCGCATCGTCGACAGGGACAGCGGAGGGAGATGTGGACCGGCGCCAAACCGAACGCCGGCGGGTGGAGAATGACGTCGTAACCGCCGGGACGCAACCGCCGGGCTGCGTCTTAGCGCGGGTGCGCCGCACGCGAGCGAATCTAATAGTCGACCGGTCGCAGGTAGGCTTCCCCGATCGCCGTCGGACTGACCATCGCGACCGCGGGGAGTCGCCGCTTCCAGTGCGTCCCTTCGAGCCGCTTCTGCACGAGAGACACGTCAGTGGCCGGATACCCTCGCGCGACGAGGTCGTCGGCCCGATACCCGGCGAGCAGCCAGTTGAGGAGCTCGTCTGCGCGGGCATACCGGATGCCGAAATCGCCCTCGTCGGTATGCCCCTGCACGAGGTCCGCGCTCGCCGGCTTCTCGACGATCTCGCGCGGCACGCCGAGCTGGCGCGCGAGCGCCCAGACCTGCGTCTTGTACAGATCCCCGAGCGGGTTCACGGGCGGCGAGTCGTCGGCGTGCCACGTGTAGTACCCGAACAGCCGTTCGGTCTTGTTGCCAGTGCCGAGCGGCAGCGCGCGGTAGCGCGCGGACAGATCGAACAGCACGATCATCCGCGTCCGCGCCATGACGTTGCCGCGTCGCGCGCCGTCGGCGTCGGGCTCGTGGGCGAGGTAGCCGTCGACCGCGCCGGTGATCTCGACCGTGCGTGTCTGCACGCCCAGCGCGTCGACGACGAGCTGCGCGTGGGCGAGCGACTCGGGGCTCGACGTGCGGTAGGGCATGCGCACCGTGACGACGTTCTCCGCGCCGAGCGCGCGCGCGGCGAGGAACGTCGTGACGGCCGAGTCGACGCCGCCCGACAGGCCGACGACCGCCGTGCGGAAGCCGCGCCGGGCGAACTCGTCGCGGATGAACTCCACGAGCCACCGTTCGACCATCGGCGCATCGATCTCGAGCGACGGCGGCAGGCCGTTGTCGGCGAGGGCGACGCGTGTGACCGCGATCGACGGCGCGACGGACTGGCCCGCGGCGCGCGTGCGCACACCGCGCGCTGGCTCGGCGCTTCCGCGCGCGCGGATGTCCGTCTCCCCTTCGCGCCCGGGCCGATCAGGCGCGTCGGTGACCGGGTCCGGGATCGTCGGCGAGTCGGCCGCGCCGGGCGACCCGATGTCGGGCGTGCCTAACGGTGTCGCGGACGGCGCGTCGGCGCGCTCGTCCGCGCGCACCAGCGGCTGCGGCGCGACGGCGTCGAGCACGGCCGGGTCGAAGGCGAGCGGGCGCCGCGCGCCGTCCTCGGTGCGCGCGAGCGCGCCGAGCAGGTGGGGCAGTCCGACGCGCAGGTCGCTCAGGAGCGGTGAGTCGGCGCGCACGCGACGCACGTCGCCCAGATCGAGCGTCACGTGCAGCACCTGCTCGTCGAACACCGTGCCGCGCGCGCGCACGTCGCCCGCCGGGCCGATCACGGTC
>DASWUT010000930.1:0-3298 GCA_036401455.1 Gemmatirosa sp.
GCGCCCATCGGGCGCGAACAGGGCCAGAGGGGAGTCGATGGGTACCCGCGTCCCTTCCGTCGACCAACGGACGATGGCGGGACTCATGGCAGGGGCGCGGCCACCGCGCGGCGGAGACAGGGACCGACTGGGCGCACAACCGAAGGTACAACGTGCCGACGCATTATCGACGTGATCGCAGACGACTAAGCATCTCCCGCTTTTCGGTCACCGAAAATCGTACGCAAGGTTCCGCGGCGTGAAGGGTGCCGGATGGCGCGCGATCGAGGACGGTCTATACTCCTCCCGCTCGACTCTGCATTGGTAGCGCGGGATCGGCACCACACCTTTCGGTGACCGAAAACTCCGAACGCCTCGTCCGTCCTCTGGACCTTGAGCCCGCGATGAGGGCTCGCCATGCACAATTTTCACCTCGGAGCTCTACGGATCAGATGCGCACCGTGACCGTCGCGGGTGCGAAGGGCGGAACTGCGAAGACCACGACGGTGCTCAACCTCGCGGCCGCACTCGCCGCGCAGGGGTGGCGCGTCGGCGTGGCGGATTGCGATCCGCAGAGCACCGCGACGCTCGGCATGCGCCGAGCACCCGTGGCCGATCCGCTGCACACGGCGCCGGCACTCGTCGAGACCGCGGGATGGCCAGACGGCTGCTTGTTGCTCTCGGGCGGGCGGACGCTGGTCGCGGCCACACGGGCCGAGGTGCGCAACCATCTAGCGCGCCCTGACCTGCGGGCGCAACTCGACGTGCTATTCGTCGACACGGTGCCCGCGGTGAGCGAAATCGTGCTCGCATCGCTTGACGTGGCCGACCTCGTGATCGTGCCGTTCAAGCCGGAGCCGTTCTCCGTTCCTGGACTCGCCGACATGCTCGCGACCGCGCACCACGTCCGCTCGGCCGCGCGCCTGCGTGCGCTGGCGACCATGGTGCAGGAACGGAGGGGCGCGACCGGGCGCACGCTCGACAAGATCGAGCGGCAGTTTGCCGGGACGCTTTATCGCACCCAGATTCCCGACGACGCGGCCGTCGTCAACGCGTCGGAGCGGTACGCGTCCGTTATCGCGCATTCGCCGCGCAGTCGCGCCGCCGCAGCATACGTCGCGGTCGCTACTGAGATCGCCGCGGATCTCGGGCTTCGGCATGGGGCTGCACGGTCGGCGACGCGGCGGCAGGTGGCGCCTGCGCCCGCGCTGGAGGTCACGCCGTGAGGTCGAAGGCCGCGTCCGCCGGAACCGTACGCGGGGCACAAGCTGCGAAGCAGTCTGCGCCCGCAACTGCCCGTGTTGCGGCCAGTAACAAGCCGATCGCATCGCCGGCCACCTCGCGTGCGCCCCGAGCGCGTCGGAAGTTCGACGAGCCGGCCGACGGCTTTGACCCTTTCGCGACCGGCAGCAACGTCGGCGACTATCTCGGGCGCCTCGACCCGAGTGGCGAGGCGCCGAAGCCCGACACGCACGTGGCGCTCGCGGACATTCGTCCCTTCCCCGGGCAGCCGCGGCGCCACTTCGATCCGGCGGCGATCGACGACCTCGCGGCGAGTATTGAGCGCGAGGGGCTGATCAACCCGCTCACGGTGCGTCCCGCGCCGGAGGGCGGTGGCTACCAGCTTCTCGCCGGCGAGCGTCGATATCGCGCGCTGTCGCGACTCGCCGCGCGGAATGGAGCGACGACGATGCGCGTGCCCGTCGTTGTGAAAGCGGTGTCCGACCTGCAGGCGCGCGCGATCACTGCGCGGGAGAATCTGGACCGCGAGGACCTGTCGCGCTACGAAACCGCGCTCGCGTATCGGCACGTAGCCGAGGTGCTTCGGGAGGAGCGGGGGGAAGACCCCGGGTACGAGGTGCTCGCCGACTACATCGGGCGCGCTCTTGGTGTCGTGCACGAGTACATGACGATCGCCAACCGGATCGACGAGGCAGTGCTTACACGGGCCGGCTTCGCCGACGCGGAGGGACGTCCCGACTACGGCCGGATCTCGCGGCTGACCAAGAGCGCGTTGCTCAAAGCCGCGAAAGCCGCGTCGGATGACACCCGGCTTGCCGTGCTCGCGCGCGAGGCTGAGCGGATCACAGGATCCGGCCCGGTGGGCCTCGCGCGGGCGCGACGAAACGCTCCCCCGCTCGAAACGCCCCAGGCCGTCGCCGACCGGTATTACGAGGAGGGTGGGTTCCGCATCAACCTGCCGGGCGCGTTCAAGAAAATGCTGCCGCAGGACGCTGCCAAGTATCTCGACGCGATGCTGCCTGCGCTCGGGTGCCTCGTCGAACGCGCGATGAGTGGGGAGCCCGAGCGCGTGTTCTCGCGACCTGCCGGGCGTGGCTACGTCGTGTATGTGCCGGTCGTCGACGGCGAGCAGCCGAACGCGCTCGTCGAGGTGGCGGCGCAGTGGCTGGCAGCACACGCCGGAGGGGACGAGACCCGATAAACGGCGGCGGACTCGTGGGTCGCTGCTGTGCGCCGTCAGGTACCGGTCGCGCCGACATCCGCGTGCTGTCCTTCCCCGACCCGTTCCGCTGAGCGTCGCTCGTCTGCGACGCCGTACGCCGCGTGTACGTCGGTGCGCAAGCGTCCGACATTGCGGCACCAAGTACGCGTTTCACGGTCGTAACACCCCCCGGCGGCAGTCTCACGTTTGTCCAATGACGGGGTCGACGCGGGGAAGCGCATTCCGTCGCATCAAGGGTGGTCCGCGTAAGCATTCCGCCGATTCCGGCTCATGTGGCAAGTCAATGATCACTGGTCGAACACGTGACGTGCCGTGCGGCCATTCGACAGCCGCGAGCCTTGGCTCCCAGACAAGCGAAAGGCCCGCGCCCGGACATCGCGCGTTTCACCAGTTTCAGCCGATGCACGTGCCCCTCGACCTGGCCTTCGCTCCACGGGAGCGGGGTCCCGGCGTACACGGGTCGCCGCTCTTCGGCTTCGAAATCGTAGCGTTGCCGCGCGGTACAACGGCGCCGAGCGCCGGCCGCCGTGTCGGCACGCGCGCCTGCACCAGACGACCCGGGCGTCGCGTCTGCCCTCGACGAGCGCTACTCCGCCCCGGAGAACGCGCCGGTCACTCCGGTCGAAGGGCGACTTGAGGCGCCGGGGACGCCGGCCCCCGCCGGCGGTCATGGCCCGCGGCGCGCGTCCTCAACTGCAGCGTTCGTGACGGGCGCGTGGGGCGGCAGCACGCCCACGGGCTCGAACGGCTGCGGCTCGTTCAGTTCCGCGGGATAGGGCAGCGGCCGGTCGGGCGCGAGGCGGCCGCCGGCGCGCACGGCGCGGAACGTGGCCGCCGCGGCGCGCTGCGTCGCCG
>DASWUT010000931.1:0-1982 GCA_036401455.1 Gemmatirosa sp.
CGACGCGAAGAGGACGCCGCCGGCGAAAGCCGCGGCGATGGCGAGCGCGAAGGGAAGGCGGACGGGGCGGGGCATGGCCGGGGGATGAAGGCGCACTGCAATATGCGGAACGGGGGCGGCACCGCGATGGTGCCGCCCCCGTTCCCGTCCAGCGTCGGGCGCCGACGTGCCGAGCGCTTACTTCTTGTCGTCGACGATCTCGTAGTCGGCCTCGACCACGTCGTCGTTCGCCCGACCGGCCGTCGCGCCGGCCGGCTCGCCCTGGCCGTCGCCGTTGGTCCCGGCGGCGCCCTGCTGGGCGTAGAACGACTGCCCGGCCTCGCTGAACACCTTCGTCAGGTTCTCCTGCGCCGACCGGATCGCGCCGATGTCGTCGCCGCGGAGCGCGGTGCGGGCCTGCTCGACCGCCGCGTCCACGCGGGACTTGGTGTCGCCCGGGACCTTGTCGCCCCACTCCTTGACGTTCTTCTCGACCTCGTAGGTGAGCGAGTCGAGCCGGTTACGCGTGTCGATCTCCTCGCGGCGCGTCTTGTCCGCCTGGGCGTTCGCCTCGGCGTCCTTGACCATCTTGGAGATCTCCGAATCCGAGAGCCCGCTCGAGGCCTCGATGCGGATCTTCTGCTCCTTGCCCGTCTGCTTGTCCTTCGCCGTCACGTGTAGGATGCCGTTGGCGTCGATGTCGAAGGTGACCTCGACCTGCGGCATGCCGCGCGGTGCCGGCGGGATGCCCGTCAGCTGGAACTTGCCGATCGTCTTGTTGTACGTGGCCAGCTCGCGCTCGCCCTGCAGGACGTGGATCTCGACCTGCGTCTGGTTGTCGTCCGCGGTCGAGAACGTCTCGGTCTTCTTGGTCGGGATCGTCGTGTTGCGCGGGATGAGCGCGGTCATCACGCCGCCCAGGGTCTCGATGCCCAGCGAGAGCGGGGTCACGTCGAGCAGCAGCACGTCCTTCTGCTCACCCGTGAGCACCGCGCCCTGGATCGCGGCGCCGATGGCGACGACCTCGTCCGGGTTCACGCCGCGGTTGGGATCCTTGCCGAAGAACTTCTTGACGATCTCCTGGATCTTCGGGATGCGCGTCGAGCCGCCGACGAGGATGACCTCGTCGATCTTGTCCGGGGTGAGCCCCGCGTCCTCGAGCGCCTTCTGCATCGGCGGCATCGTGCGCTGCACGAGGTCGTCGACGAGCTGCTCGAACTTGGGACGGCTGAGCTGGTAGTTGAGGTGCTTCGGGCCCGACGCGTCGGCCGTGATGAACGGCAGGTTGATGTCGGTCGACTGCGTGCTCGACAGCTCCATCTTCGCCTTCTCGCCGGCCTCCTTCAGGCGCTGGAGCGCCATCGGGTCCTTGGAGAGGTCGATACCCTGGTCACGCTTGAACTCCTGCACGAGCCAGTCGATGACGCGCTGGTCGAAGTCGTCGCCGCCGAGGTGGGTGTCGCCGTTGGTCGACTTGACCTCGAAGACGCCCTCGCTCAGTTCGAGCACCGAGATGTCGTACGTGCCGCCGCCGAGGTCGAACACCGCGATGGTCTCTTCCTTCTTCGTGTCGAGGCCGTAGGCGAGCGCCGCCGCCGTGGGCTCGTTGACGATGCGGAGCACGTCGAGGCCCGCGATCTTGCCCGCGTCCTTGGTCGCCTGGCGCTGCGAGTCGTTGAAGTAGGCCGGCACCGTGACCACCGCCTTGGACACCGAGTGCCCGAGGTAGTCTTCCGCCGTCTGCTTCATCTTCTGCAGGATCATCGCGGAGATCTCGGGCGGCGTGTAGCGCTTGCCCTGGATCTCGACCGCGGCGAGGTCGTTGCTGCCGGGGAGAATCTTGTACGGGACGCGGCCCGTTTCAGCCTGCACTTCTCCGGTCTTGCGCCCCATGAAGCGCTTGATGGAGAAGATGGTGTTCGTCGGATTGGTGACGGCCTGACGCTTGGCGATCTGCCCGACCAGGCGCTCGCCGTCCTTGGTGAAGGCGACGACCGACGGGG
>DASWUT010000932.1:0-1883 GCA_036401455.1 Gemmatirosa sp.
GGCGGCGTGCGCCCAACGGTCGCGCACTCCGACTCGGCCAGGCAGACCGCCGCCCCCTCGGCGCCGGCGAGTTCGAGCAGCAGCGCGGGATTGGCGAGGAGGCCCTCGACGACGTCGCGCTCGGCGGCGACGCGCTCCAGCAGCGCGGCGCGCACGCCCGCGAGGCGGAGCGCGTGGTCGCGGTCCTCGGTCGCCTCCAACAGCCCGAGCTGGGTCGAGAACGCCTGCCCGAGCAACTCGCACGCGGCACGCACGTCGTACGGCACGTGGCGCGCGCCGGTATAGTGATGACACGACACCAATCCCCAGAGCCGGCCCTCGCGCAGCAGCGAGACGCTCATCGACGCGCGGACGCCCATGTTGCGCAGGTACTCCAGGTGGACCGGGCTCACGGCGCGCAGCACGCAATCGCCGAGGTCGAGCGGCGCGCCGGTGACGGGATTCGCGGCAGGGAGCACCGGCGACGGATCGGCGTGCACGTCGACGATGAGCCGCAGCCAGTGGCGCGCGAAAAGGGCGCGGGCCTGGGCGGGGATGTCGCTCGCCGGATAGTGCAGGTCGAGCCACGATTCCTCGATGTGCGCGTCGCGCGATTCGGCGATGATCTCGCCGTGCCAGTCCTCGTGGAAGCGGTAGACCCAGACACGGTCGAAGCCGGTGACGCGCCGGATCTCGTCAGCGACGGCTCCGGCGGCGGCGCGCACGCTCGTGCCGCGCGCGACGGCCGCCATCGTGCGGCGGACGGTGGCGTGGAACGCGGTCGCGCCCATCGCCGCGCCAGCGTGCGGCGCGGGCTCGAATTCGAGCAGGAGGCCGGCCGGGCTTCGGTGGACGACGACCTCGAACCGTCGCCCGGCGAGGTCGAGCGCGACGGGGTGGTAGACGCGGCCCGCGTCGTCGCGCGCCGCGTCATCGCCGGCGGCGGCGAGGACCGCGGCCTGCTCTGCGCCGACGAGGCCGGCGAGTGGCGCGCCGAGCATGGCGGCCCCGACGTCGCCGCCAACGACGCCGCCGCCGCCAAGTCGGAGCGTCGCGGCCGCATTCGCGCTCGCCTGGACGACGCGAAGTTCGGCGCCGGGGTCGGTCGGGGCGACGACGAGGAGGGCGCCGTGCGGCTGGACGCCGCCGATGAGGTGGATCGGCTCGCGGTCGCAGGTGGTGAGGTCGACGGGAGTGCCGGCCGGGAGGCTCCCGATGGCGGACGGGGCGGCGGGGTCTGCGCTCAGCGTCATGCGCGTGCGGTGCTGCGGTGGTCAGGCGGCGACGGGGCGCCGGGCGGTCGGGGCGACCACCTCGCGCTCGAACGCGAGGAACGCGGCGCGCGCTCCGGCGACGGCATGGGCGTGCGTGGTTGCGCGTGCGGCCGGGTCGAGCGCGGCGTCGCAGCGGTCGAGCGCCTCGCTGAACGCGCGCCACATCGCGCCGACGTCGGTGCCGTAGGCGGTGAGGAAGGCGAGGCCCGTCGCGGGGGTGAGTCCGAGGCGCGCCTCGATGCGGCGGCGGAGGAGCTGGCCGCCGAGGGTCGAGCCCTCGAGCACGTAGAGGATGCCCAGCGCGTGCGCGGGGGTCGGGGCGGTGATGCCCGCGGCCGGCGGTCTGCCTGGCGGATCGTCGGGCGCGAGCGCGGCGAGGTCGCGCCGGAGGAGGGGGGACCGGGTGCGCGCGGCGAGGTCGACGCCGTAGGCGGCGAGCGCGCCGGTCCAGGGGTCGAGCGCGCCCTCGGCCGAGCTGTGCAGGGTGAGAAGGCGCGCGAGGACGGCGGCGTACTCGGCGCGGGTCAGGTCGTCGGCGGCGAGGACGAAGGCGGCCTCGGTTCGGTCGTGGAGGTCGCGGGTCCCGGCGCGCAGCGCCGTGCGGAGTGGGGGGGGGGTGGGCGACACCTG
>DASWUT010000933.1:0-5584 GCA_036401455.1 Gemmatirosa sp.
CCGTCTCGTTGTCGAGGACGAGGAACATGTTCTCCCGGTACTTGCCCCAGTGGCCCGAGCGCTCCCAGAGCTTGCTGTTGTAGAGCAGCGGCGTCTTGATCTCCTCGAACCGCGCCGCCTGCCGCTCGCGCACGAAATCGACGAGCGTGTTGTAGAGCAGCGTGCCGCGCGGGGTCCAGAACGCCGCGCCGGGCGCGACGGGGTGGAACTGAAACAGGTCGAGGTGTCGGCCTAACACCCGGTGGTCGCGCTTCCGGGCCTCCTCGATGCGGTGCAGGTACGCGTCGAGCGCGTCCTTCTTGAAGAACGCCGTGCCATAGATCCGCTGCAACGCCTGATTGCGCGCGTCCCCGCGCCAGTACGCGGCGGCGGCGTGCGTCAGCTTGACGTTCTTCAGCCACCCCGTGTCCGGCACGTGCGGTCCGCGACACAGATCGACGAACTCGCCGTCCCGGTACACCGAGATGACCTCGTCGTCGGAGAGGTCGGCGAGGCGCTCGCGCTTGAGCGGGTCGTCGCGGAAGATCTCGGCGGCCTCGTCGCGCGACACCTCACGACGCTCGAACGGCAGCTTCTCCGAGGCAACCTTCCGGAACTCGGCCTCAAACTCGGCCAGGTCCTCGGGGGTGAACGGGGTGCCGACGCCGAAGTCGTAATAGAAGCCGTCGTCGATCGCCGGGCCGAAGCCGATCTGCGCGTCCGGGCGCAGGCGGCGCACGGCGGTCGCGAGCGCGTGCGCCGCGGAGTGGCGGAGCACGCCGAGCGCTTCGGGGTCGCGCTCGGTGAGCACGCGGAGCGCGCCCCCGGTGCGGATCGGCGTCGTCAGATCCTGCACGACGCCGTCGATGCTCACGGCGACGGCCGCGCGGAGCAGGCGTTCGCCGATCGTCGCGACGACGTCGCGCGGCAGGGTACCGGGCGCGACTTCGCGAGTGGCGCCGTCGGGCAACGTGAGGACGAGCAGCGAATCGAGGGTGTCGGACATCGTCGGGGCAGGCGGGTCGGCGGGGCCCGAAATACGGCCGTGGGTGGCCTTGAACTTGCGCCCGCGGACACGCTCGCTGAACGCGATCGCACGCGATCCCGCGGCGACGCCGGCCCCTGCCGCATCGGCCAAGGTAACCGTACCCGACGACCCCCCGCCACCACACGCATCGCATGCCAAACATCCGCTACCGTGACCGCGACAGCTCGGCCGCGAGCGCACTTTTCGTTGCCGTCGGCGCACTCGCCGGGCTCGCCGCCGGCGTGCTGATCGCTCAACGCATGGGCGGAATCTCCGGGATCAGCGCGCGCGTACGTGACCGCCTGGCCGACGCGCGCGGCGAGGGCCGCGACACCGACGACCGTCCGATGGCACACGATCAGCCGGAATACGACGACGAGCCGCTGGACGCGAATGCGGGCGCCGCAGCCCGCGGGGCGACCGGGCGCGCACCCGCATCCACGGGACAGGACGACGACGGCGAGGCCCTCGAGGAGCGCGTGCTCGAGGCCTTCCGGAACGACCCGGTCCTGAGCGAACGCGCCGTCGACATCGGCGCGATCGGCCGAGGCATCATCGAACTGACCGGGTTCGTGCAGGCCGAGTCGGAATCGCATGGCGCGGTGGTGCTCACGCGCGGCGTGCCCGGCGTCGTGACCGTCGTGAACCGACTCGAGGTGCGCGAGGAAGAGGCGCGCTTCGAGCAGACCGCGGCGCAGTACGAGGCGGGCGACGTGCCCGGCGGCGCGATGTGGGAAGGGCAACAGGTCGGGATCGGGCGGCCGCGTCAGGGCACGTCGGGCGACCTGTCGCGCCACGCCGACCCGAAGCCAACGCTCGAGAACCGCTGGACCGGCCAGCAGGCGTCGATCCGTTCCGCCGCTGATGACCTGGAAGGGATCGCCGAGCGACGCCAGAACCCCAGCACCAGCATCGCCGGCGACGAGACCGGTGGTGCGCCGATCGCGCCGTCCGGCGTGCCCAAGGGCGACCACGTCGCCGACCCCGCGTCGGCCGCCCCGTTCCTGCGCGAGACGACCGGTCGCGTCGACCCGAACCTGCGCGACTGACGCCCCTCCGCGCGCGGCCCGTCCGCGCGCGGCCCCTCCTCGCGCGGCAGCCGGCGCCGCGGTGACGGCGGCGTTATCGAAACTCCTCGCCGGCATGGGCCCGCCACCATCCACGGTCGCGGGCCCGCGCCTTGCGCCAACGGACCCGCCGGTCACCCGACCGGACGTCACCTGGTAGAGGAGGAGAACGGATGTCGGAACGCACCAAGCCACACCTCGGCCGCACCCTCGACGGCGATCGCGAGAAGCCCTACGACACCCTCGAACTGGCCGGATCGGACCCGCAGGGGACCGCCGGTGTGGCGGATACCGTGCTGCTCGACGGCGCGCGCGCGGACGTGGGGGTCGCGGCCAACCAGCACGCGGACGCGTTGCAGCGCATGATCGACAACAACCGGAACTGCGTCGACAAGTTCCGCAACCCGGACACGGGCCCGACCGGCCGCCCGTAGTCGCCCGTCCACGCTGCACGCCGTGCCTGCCGACGGCGCCGCTCCTCAACCCGGAGCGGCGCCGTTCGCGCGTCGGTGACCGAGTCGCCCGCGGCGTGCCGGTTTGGGGGCCGAATCGGGCCCGCTACCTTTGCGGGATGACCGTACTGTCCGCCGAGCGCCCGGAGCGCGACGAGGCGCCCCACGACCCGGCCCGCGAACGCGAGGCCGGCGACGCCGGACGCGACGACGCGCTCCCCCCGACCTACGACGCTGCCGCGACCGAGGGCGCGATCTACGCGCGCTGGCAGGCGGCGGGGATCGACACCGCCCATGCGTCGCGCTCGGAGCGCGACGGCGGCGGCCGTGTGCCGTTCACCGTCCTGATGCCGCCGCCTAACGTGACCGCGGTCCTGCACGTCGGCCACGCGCTCAACGACACGGTGCAGGACGTGCTCGCGCGGTGGCGGCGGATGGCCGGGGACGAAGCGCTCTGGCTGCCTGGCACCGACCACGCGGGGATCGCAACGCAGAACGTCGTCGAGAAAAAGATCGCGCGCGAGGAGGGACTCAGCCGGTACGAGGTGGGCCGCGAGGCGTTCGTCGAGCGCACGGCGGCGTTCGTGCGCGAGACCGGCGGGCAGATCCTCGATCAGCTGAAGGCGATCGGCGCGTCGGCCGACTGGTCGCGCACCGCGTACACGCTCTCGCCCGAACTGTCGCGCGCCGTGCGCGAGGCCTTCGTGCGCCTGTACGAGCGCGGGCTCGTCTACAAGGGACACCGCGTGATTCACTGGTGCCCGCGCTGCATGACCTCGCTCTCCGACGAGGAAGCCGAGTTCAAGGACACGCCGGGTCGCCTGTTCCACCTGCGGTACGCGGTGAGCGACGACCCCGCGCGCGCCCTCGTCGTCGCGACGACGCGGCCCGAGACGCTGTTCGGCGACGTGGCCGTCGCGGTGCATCCGGACGACGAACGGTATGCCGATCTCGTCGGGCGCACGGTGCGTCTGCCACTCGTCGGCGTCGACATCCCGGTGATCGCGGACGCGTACGTCGACCGCGACTTCGGGACGGGTGCGCTCAAGATCACGCCGGCCCATGACCCGAACGACTTCGAGGTCGGCCGGCGGCACGGGCTGGCCGCGCCGATCGTGATCGACGCGGCGGGCTTCGTGCGCGAGGTGACGGACGCGGCCGGGCGCGTGCCGGCCGCGTTTGACGGCCTCGAACGCTTCGAGGCCCGTGCGCGGGCGGTCGAGGCGCGCGCTGCCGAGGGAACGCTCGTCAGGGCGGAGCCGCACCAGCACGCCGTGCGGCACTGCTATCGGTGCGACACGGTGGTCGAGCCGCGGCTCTCCGACCAGTGGTTCGTGCGGATGGCACCGCTCGCCGAGCCCGCGCTCGCGGCGGTGCGCGACGGCACCGTGCGCATTCTGCCGGAGCGGTGGGAGGCGGTGTACCTCCGGTGGATGGAGAACATCCGTGACTGGAACATTTCGCGCCAGCTGTGGTGGGGGCATCGGATTCCGGTGTGGTACGACGACGCGACCGGCGAGACGTTCGTCAGTCGCGACGATCTCACGCAGTCGCCGACGACCGGCAACCGGCTACGGCAGGACGAGGACGTGCTCGACACGTGGTTCTCGTCGTGGCTCTGGCCGGTGTCCACGTTGGGCTGGCCGGATGCGGACGCGCCCGACCTGCGCGCGTTCTATCCGACCGACGTGCTCGTGACCGCGCCCGAGATTCTGTTCTTCTGGGTCGCGCGGATGATCATGGCCGGGTATGCGTTCGGCGGCGGGGCGCCGTTCCACACGGTATACCTGCACGGTACGGTGCGCGACACGCAGCACCGCAAGATGTCGAAGTCGTTAGGCAACGGGATCGACCCGCTCGAGGTCGTGGCGCGCTACGGCGCGGACGCGCTTCGGTGGACGTCGGTCGCGGGGCTCGGGATGGGGGCGGACGTGATCCTCGACCCGGACGACCTCGAGAAGTCGTTCGCTCCGGGGCGGAACTTCTGCACGAAGCTGTGGAACATCGGGCGGTTCCTACTACAGAACGTCGGCAGTGCGCCGGTGCTCGCGCTCGAACACGTCGCGCCGGAGCGGCTGACGCACGCCGACCGTTGGGTGCTCGCGCGGCTCGATGCTGCGGTGCGTGACTGCGACGCCGCGCTCGGCCCCGCGCGCCCGCCGCGCGATGGCACGGGCGCGCCGCGCTGGCCGGAGGCGGAGCGTACGGCGGGGCTGCGACTGAACGAGTACGCCGAGGCGGCGCGCCGGTTCGTCTGGAGCGAGCTCGCGGATTGGTACCTGGAGAGCACGAAAGCGCGGCTCGCGGTCGGCGGCACCGACGATTGCGAGGTCGCGCGCGCGGTGCTCGCGCACGCCTTCGATGGCGCGCTCCGGTTGCTCCATCCGATCGTGCCGTTCATCACCGAGGCGCTGTGGCATCGGCTGCCATCGTCGCCGCGGGGCGCGCTGCTCGCCGGAGAAGCGTGGCCGGCGCCGCGCGGGTGGACGCCCGCGAGCGACGTCGCCGGGCCGTTCGACGTGGCGCGCGCGTGCGTCGAGGCCGTGCGGCAGATCCGGTCCGACTACGCCGTGCCGCCCGGCCGGCGCGTGGACGTCTACGTGCAGCCGACCGACGCGCCGGCCGACGGCGAGCTGGCGGCGATCGTCGGCGCGCTCGCGCGGGCCGACGTGCACCTCGTCGACGGCGACGCGCTTCCCTTTGACCGCCAGCTCGCGGCGCAGCAGATCGTGCGCGGCGCGACGGTGTTCGTGCCGCTCGTCGGGCTCGTCGACGTGGCGAAAGAACGCGAGAAGCTGACGAAGGAGCTCGCCGGACTCGAGAAGCAGCTTGCCGCACTGCGCGGACGCCTGGCGAACGCAGGCTTCGTCGACCGCGCGCCGGCTGCGGTGGTCGAGGCGGAGCGCGCGAAGGAGCGCACGTGGGCGGACCGCGCGGTGCAGCTCGCGCAGTCGATCGCCGCCCTCGCACGCGGCTCGTGAGCGGCCCTGTCACTCGCGAACGGGGCCGCGCCGCGCGCGCGGCAAGCGGCGGGGGAGTCGCGATCGGCGGCTTGGCCG
>DASWUT010000934.1:0-3348 GCA_036401455.1 Gemmatirosa sp.
ACGCGGGCGATCCGCGAGGACCCCGTGCGGCGGGGGTTGCTCTATGCCGCGACGGAGCGCGGGGTGTGGGTGTCGTTCGACGACGGGGGGCACTGACAGAGCCTGCGCCGTAACCTGCCACCGGTTCCGGTGCACGACCTGCTCGTCAAGGAAGGCGACCTGATCGCAGCCACGCACGGGCGGTCGTTCTACGTCATGGACGACCTCTCCGCGCTGCGGCAGATGACACCGCAGACGGCGGCCACGCCCGCGCACCTCTACGCGCCGCGCGACGCGTATCGCGTGAGTTGGGGCGGCGGCTTCGGCGAGGGGCGGCGTCAGGCAGGCAAGAACCCGCCGAGCGGTGCGACCGTGTACTACACGCTGGCGAAGGCCAACCAGGACGTCTCGCTCGAGTTCCTCGATGCGCGCGGGCGGGTCATCCGCCAGTTCTCGTCGCGGCTCGACTCGTTAGGCATGGCCGACTCGGTACGCGCGGACAGCGTGCGCCGGGCGCGCGCCGACTCGGTCGCGCGTGCCGGCGGGCTGCCGCGCACCCCCAATCCGCAGCTCGGCACGGCGGCACTCAAGGCGGAGAGCGGCGTCGGCAGCCCGGGCGGCGAGCCCGAGGTCGACTTCGAGGAGCTGGCGCGCCGCGGGCCGCGCGTGCCGCGCGTGCCCAACAAGGCCGGGCTCAACACGTTTGCCTGGGACCTGCGCGAGCCAGACGCCGTGCGCTTCGACAACATGATCCTCTGGGCTGGCTCGACCAGCGGTGCGATGGTCCCGCCGGGCACCTACGCGGTGCGGATGACCGTCGCCGGCCAGCCCGCGCAGACGCAGCGCCTGGTCGTGCGCGCGGACCCGCGCTCGCGCGCCACGCCGGCCGACGTCGAGGCCACGGTCGCGCTGCAGCGCCACGTGCTCGATCGGCTGAGCGAGGCGAACCGCGCCGTGCGCACGGTCCGCAACCTGCGCGCCCAACTCGCCGCACGCGCGGCGCAGGTGCCCGCGGGGGAGCGCGCCGTGTTCGACGCGCAGGCACGCCCGCTGCTCGCCGCGCTTGCCGGGGCCGAGGAGGAGATCTACCAGGTGCGGAACCAGAGCTCGCAGGACCCGCTCAATTACCCGATCCGCATCAACAACAAGCTCGCCGCGCTCGCCGGTGTCGTCGCGACCGCCGACCCGCGGCCGACGCGGCAGTCGTACGTCGTCTTCGACTCGCTCTCGAAGCAGCTGCAGACGCAGCTCGACGCGCTGCACCGCGCGACGGGGTCGCAGCTGACGGCGATGAACGCGGAGCTGCGGCGGCTCGGGCTCAAGCCCGTCGTGCCGAGCGACGCGGAGGTCCGCGCGGCCGGCGCGCTACAGGTGACGGCCGAGGAGGACGACGACGCCGGTGAGGCACGTCGGTGGTAGCAACGTTCGTCCCGCCGGAGCGCTTCCACGCGACGACCTCCGTCGTGCTCGACGGGTACGACGTGGTCGAGGTGCTCGGGCTCGTGCGCGGCATCACCGTGCGCTCGCGCTCGGTCTTCGGCCGGCTCGGTGCGGGGTTTCAGCAGATCTTCGGCGGCGAGATCACCCTGCTCACCGACCTGTGCGAGCAGACCCGCGCCCGCGCGTTCGACATCGCCGTCGAGCACGCGCGCGCGCTCGGCGGCAACGCACTGATCGCGCTGCGCTACGACGCGACCGAGATCATGTCGGGGGTGTCGGAGGTGCTGTGCTACGGCACCGCGGCGCGCGTGGTCGCGCGCACGGACGGCGTCGCGGTCGGCGCGCGCGACGCCGTCACGCGCGAGGTCACGCGTGCGGTGGGCCTAACGGCGCCTGGCTGAAGTCGAAGCAGTCGCCCATGTCGTCGGCCGCCGCCACGCGCGGGTGCGGCGGCGCGGCGGCGAAGAGCGTTGCACAGCACTTGAGCAGGCTCACGTGCGAGTGCTGGACGTGCGACACGTACCCGGCGCGCGCGAATGGGCTCAGCACGAGACACGCGACGCGGGTGCCGTAGCGGAACTGCGTGCCGGCGTAGTTGGGGTGGCGCGGGTCACTCCCGGTCCACGTCTCGACCAGCGGCGGTGTGACGTGGTCGCCCCACCCGCCCCAGTCGTCCCACGTGACGAAGATCGCGGTGGTCGGCCACAGGCCGCCGGCGACGATCGCGTCGATCTGCGCGACGGTCCACTGCATCCCGTGCGTGACGTTGCCGACGAGCGGGTTGGCCTTGTCGGATGGGTCGGGCGGATGCTCGCTCGCGTCGTGCGGCGCGTACACCCACGACACGGTCGGTAGGTTTCCCTTCGCCGCGTCGGTCGCGAACTGCGCCGACGGCAGCTCGACGACCGACGCGAGTTCCTGCAGCATCGCGAACGCGTAGCCGCCGTAGTTGCCCCACGTGTGCCCGGCCTTCGCCAGCGCGCCTGGAAACGTCGGAACGTCGAACGGTGCCGTTCCCTTCGGGAGGCGGTACGCGGGCGGGTTGTCGATGATCGGCGAGTCGCCTGCGATCAGCATCAGGTGGTTGGGCGTCGACGGGCCCGCGACGTCGGTGAAGTAGCGATCGCACAGCGTGAACTGCCGCGCGTACGCGAAGTACGACCGGATGTCAGCTTCCGTGAACTGCTCGCCGACCGCCGTCGTCGTGCGGGTGAGCCAGGCGCCGTGCCGGTGGTCGGGGTCGGCCGCCGGCGGGTTGGTCGCGTGCGGCAACGTCGCGCCGTCCGCCCCAGGAAAGGTGCCGAAGTAGTTGTCGAACCCGTGGTTCTCCTTGACGATGATGACGACGCGCTCGATCCGGCCGATGCCCGCCGTCATCGTACCTGGCGTGGGCACCGGCGCGGGCACCGGCGTGGGCACCGGCGCAGGAGGCGGTGGGGTGGGCGGTCGCCGCGGGTGAGTCATGGGCTGGGGCAGGATAGGAGTGGGGGTTGGGCCCCACGAACCTGCCGGTCGAACCCGGCGATGGATAGCGCGCGCCGGCAACCGGCGCGCGCGGTGACGCGGTCGTGACGCCCGCGCCGCGCGGCGATTACCGATCCGCCCGGGCGTGGACGAAGCGCAGCGCCTCGCCGGCGAGCGTGACGATCACCACCCCCGCGCACACCGCGCTCGCGTCGTGCAACGTCGGGCGGAACCCGCCGAGGCTGACGAGGAGGGTGGTCGCGGCAGCGGGCGGGTGCGACGACCGGGTCACGATCTGCCCCGCCAGCGCGAGAGCTCGCCACCATGCGCTCGAGCTTCTCGTAGCCGACCGTGTGGGCGTCGATGAACGCGCGGTCCAGCTGACCCTCGCGGATGACGAGATGGAGCAGGCCGTTCATCACGGCGACGTTGGTCCCCACGGTCGGCGCGAGGTGCACGTCGGCC
>DASWUT010000935.1:0-14763 GCA_036401455.1 Gemmatirosa sp.
GAAGCCGTCGCGCGGCCGACGTCGGCCGACGAGGTCGTCGAGGTGCTGCGGGCCGCGCACGCCGCCGGCGTGCCCGTCACGCCGGCGGGGGCGCTCACCGGGTACTCCGGGGGGGCGGTGACCGACGTCGGGACGGTGCTCTCGCTCCGCGCGATGGACCGCGTGCTCGACATCGACGCCGCCGCGCGCACGATCCGCGCGGAGCCCGGCGCGCTCTTTGGCGACGTGAAGCGGGCGGCCGCCGCGCACGGGCTCCTCCTCGCCCCCGATCCGACGAGCGAGGAAGAATGCTCGGTGGGCGGCGCGGTCGCGGCAAACGCGAGCGGGGCGCGCTCGCTCAAGTACGGCGCGACGCGGCCGCACGTGCGCGCGCTCACCGTCGCCCTCGCCGACGGGCGCGTGCTCGAGCTGCGCCGCCCGCAGCTCGAAAAGCACACCGCCGGCTACGCGATGGCGCACGATCCGGTCGACTGGTTCGTCGGCAGCGAGGGAACGTTAGGCGTCGTCCTCGCCGCGGAGTTCGCGCTGCTGCCGCTGCCCAGCGCGGTGACCGGGCTCGGGATCCCGTTTCGCACGGCCGCGGGCGCGCTCGCCTTCGTCGCCGACGCGCGGGCGCAGCGTGACACGGGCGCGCTCGCTCCGCGCTGCCTCGAGTACCTCGACGCGCCCGCGTTCGCGATCGCGCGCGACTTCGCCCGTCAGTCGTTAGGCGGCTCGTGGGGCGAGGGGGCCGCGGCCTACGTCTACGCCGAGGAGGAGCACGACGGCGAGCCGGCGCTCGAGCGGTGGCTGGAGCTGGCCGAGCGGCACGACGCGCTCGCCGACGACGTGCAGGTGTTCGAGGGAGAGGGCGCGCTCCGCGATGCGCGCGGCATGCGCCACGCGGTGCCGGCCACGCTCAACGAGCGAGCCGCGCGCTACCGCGCGGCGGGCGGCCGCAAGGTGAGCACCGACTGGGCGGTGCCCTACCCGCGGCTGGCGGAGGCGCTCGAGGCGTCGGCCGGGATCGCGGTGGCGCACGGCGTGGAGGTCGCGGCCGTGTTCGGCCACGCGGGCAACGGGCATCCGCACCAGCACTACGTCGCGCGCGACGCGGCGGAGCTGGAGCGGGTGGAACGCTCGGTCGACGCGACGCTCCGGCACGTCGTCGGGATGGGCGGCACCGTCTCGGCGGAGCACGGCGTGGGCAAGCTCAAGCGGCGGTGGCTCCCCCTGCAGCTCTCGCCGGTGCAGCTCGCGGCGATGCGCGCCCTCAAGCGGGAGCTGGACCCGCGCGGCGTGCTCGCCCCGGGGAACGTGTTCGAAGGGGCGCCCGGCACGCCGGCGGCGCGTTAGGCCCGTTCGCCGGGGACCGGGAAGACAGCCAGCGGGAACGGCCGGGGGCCGGGCCGGGGGCGCCCCAGGCGGAGGCGCGGGGGCACCGACCTGCGCGGCCATTCCGGGTGTTGCGCGCGCGCCACTGTCGCGTCCGCTCGTAGTCCCTCCCTTCGTTCCCCGCCCGTCCCGCCTCCGCGATCCGTGGTTCCCCCGTCGCCCCTTCTCAACGCGAACCGACTCGGCGCCCTGTACGCGACCGGGGTCCTGGACGCCCCCGTCGACGCCGCGCTCGACCGCGTCGCGCGACTCGCCGCCCGCGTGCTCGGGGCGCCGACCGCGCTCGTCTCGCTCGTCGATGCCGAGCGGCAGGTCTTCGGCGGCTGCACCGGGCTGGCCGAGCCGTGGGCGACCGCGCGCGAGACGCCCCTCTCGCATTCGTTCTGTCAACACGTCGTCACGCGCGCGGAGCCGCTCGTCATCCCCGACGCGCGCATGGACCCGCTCGTCCGCCACAACCTCGCCATCCCCGACCTCGGCGTCATCGCGTACGCCGGCGTGCCGCTCGTCACCGCCGACGGGCACGTGCTCGGCAGCCTGTGCGTGATCGACGCCCAGCCGCATGCGTGGACGGCAGCCGACGTTGCCACCCTCGAGGACCTCGCCCAGGGCGTCGTCGCCGATCTCGCGCTTCGCGTCGCGACGCGATCCCTCGCCGCACGTGAGGCCGACCTCGCCGACCTCCTCGACCACACCGAGGAACTCACCTGCTGCACCGACGCGACCGGGCGGTTCACCCTCGTGAACGCGGCGTGGCAGCGCACCCTCGGGTACACGGCGGACGAGGCAGCGGCCCTCACGCCCCTCGACCTGATCGCGCCCGAGGACGCGGGGCGATACCGGGCGGTCGCGCGCCAGCTGATGATCGGCTCCGCGGTGCGCGAGTTCGAGGCGGTCCTCGTCGCGCGCGACGGCCGGCGCGTGGCGTGCCGCGGGTGGGCCGTGCCCCAGATGCACGCAGCCGCGCGTGACGCCGAGGACGCGCGCGCCGTGTACGGCGGCGCGCGCGTCGGCTTCCGCGATGTCACGGCCGAGCGGCAGGCCGAGGCCGCGCGGGCGCGACTCGCGGCCGCGCTCGACGCGTCGCCCGACTTCGCCGCGCTCGTCGTGCCGGGCGGCGGGGTGGTGTACCTCAACCGCGCGGGACACCGACTGGTTGGGCTACCCGAGGACGCCGACCTCGCGCTGGTCACGATGGCCGAGCTGCACACGCCCGCGTCGCAGGTACGCCTGCTCCGCGAGGCGCTGCCGGCCGTGCAGCGCGACGGGACCTGGTCTGGCGAGTCGGTCCTCGTCGGCGCGGGCGGCGAGCCGGTGCCGGTCGCCGTCACCCTCGTGTCGCACAGCGGGGCCGACGGCGCCGGCCCGCCGCTCGTGACGTCGATCGTCGCGCGGGACCTGCGCGAGCGCGTACGTGCCGAGTCCGCCCTCCGCGAGAGCGAGACGCGAGCGCGCTCGGCGGAGGCGCGCTTCCGGGCCGCGCTCGACGCCTCGCCCGACGCGGGCTACCTGTTCGAGGTCGCGCGCGATCCGGACGGCACGGTCACCGACTTCGCCTTCGCAGAAGTGAACGCTGCGGCCGGCGCCCTGTATGGCATGCCGCCGGAGGATCTCGTGGGTCACACCCTCAGCGCGCTGTTTCCGATCACGCGTGAGGAGTCGTCGACGTTCCAGATCCGCCGCACGGTTGCCGACTCGGGCACGTCGTACGAGGGCGAGTACCGCACGCGCGATCCGCGCGCGACGGTTGGCTGGTTGTGGCTGCAGGTCGTGCCGATCCGCATGGGCGGCGCGGGCAGCCCGGTGACGGGGCTCGCGGTCACGGCCCGTGACGTCACCGCCCGCAAGCGCGCGGAGAGTGAGATGCGGGTGCTGCACGAGGTCACGGGGGCCCTCGCGGCCGCGGGCAGTGCCGACGATGCGCTCGCGGCGGCGCTGCACGCGCTGTGTCGCGCAACCGCACTGCCATACGGCGAGGTCTGGGTCCCGGACGAGACGCGGACCCTCGTCCGGGGGCCTGCGTGGTACGAGGAAACGGACGCGCGGCTCGCCGACTTCGCGCTGGCCAGTTGCGTGTTCACGTTCGCGACGGGTGAGGGGCTGCCGGGTCGCGCCGCAGCCAGCGGCGCACCGGTCTGGCTGGCCGACGTCACCGCGCCTGGGGCCAGCTTCGCCCGAGCGGCGCTCGCGAAGCGCGCGGGGCTGCGCGACGGGATCGCCGTCCCGGTCACCGCCGATGGCCAGGTGATCGCGGTGCTCGACTTCCACTCCCGGCACGCGGACGTGTTCGCACCCGAGGCGCGCGCGCTGCTCGCGGCCGTGGGCGCGCAGATCGGCACCGCGGTCCGCCGTCGCCAGATCGAGGCGGTGTTGCGCGAGCGCGAGGCCGAGCTGCGGCTGACGCAGGACGCGGGAGGCATGCGCGGGTGGACCTTGGACCTCGCCGCCGACGAGCTGCGGCTCGCGCCGGGCATGCACGACCTGGTCGCCCTCGGGGCCCTGGCGCCCGCGGGCGCCGTGATTCCGGGGGCCATCGCGCGGGCAGCCATCCACCCCGACGACCGCGCGCAGGCGGAGGCCGACCTCGCGGCCGCGTGCGCGCACCCGGACGGGCACTACACGTCGACGTACCGCGCGCCCGCGCCGGACGGCACCATCAACTGGGTCCGGGCCACGGGCCGTGTCGAGCGCGACGCAGCGGGCACGCCCCAGCACGTGCGCGGCGTGAGCGTCGACGTCACCGAGGAGCGGGCCCTTCGCGACCGCGCCGAGCGCTCGGAGGCGGAGCTGCGGGCGCTCTTCACCGCGATGCGCGACGTGGTGCTCGTGCTCGACGAGGGTGGGACGTACGTCGAGATCGTCGCGACTGCGCCGGACCTGCTCTATCAACCGGCCGCGACGATGCTCGGGCGCCGGATGCACGACGTCCTGCCAGCCGCGTCGGCAGACCCGCTCCTCGCGGTGATCCGGCGCGTGCTCGCGACGAGCACGCCCGAGGCGGTCGAGTACGCGCTCGATCGCCCGAATGCCGGGCGGATGTGGTACTCGGCGATGGTGTCGCCGCTCGAGGCGCGGCAGGTGCTCTGGGTCGCGCGCGACATCTCGGCCCAGAAGCGCGCCGAGGCCGCGCTGCGCGAACTCACGACGCTCGACGAGCTGACCGGGCTGTTGAACCGCCGCGGGTTCCGCCCGCTCGCGGAGCAATCGCTCAAGGTGGCGCGCCGGTCCGGGCAGCCGCACGCGCTGCTGTACATCGACCTCGACGGGTTCAAGCCGATCAACGACGTGCACGGCCACGCGGCGGGCGATGCCGCGCTGCAGGCAATCGCACGGGTGCTGCGCGACACCGTGCGCGAGGGCGACCTCGTCGCCCGACTTGGCGGCGACGAGTTCGCGGTCTACGCCGGGCGGCTCGCGCACACGGGGGAGGGGCACGTGGTCGCGACGCGTCTGCAGACGGCGCTGGCCGCGCACAACGCCGACGCGGTCGCGGGCGGCCGGCAGTGGCAGATCGGGATGAGCATCGGCGTCGCGGAGGCGGAGCCGGGCGATGATCTCGACGTGCTGCTCGCGCGCGCCGACGCCGCGCTCTACGTGGCGAAGCTGGGCCGCCGCACGGTCCCGCGATAGCGACGGCGGGGAGCGCTCGCGATTGGCCGGGCGGCGGCCGCTTTCGCGGGGGTGACGCCGGGTGGTAGGCTGTCACGCCCACGCCTGACCCCGACCGCCGCCCGAACGTCCGCCATGCGCTTCGTCTTCCCGCCCCGTGCTGGGCGCCGCACCGCTGCGCGGTTCGCCACGTTCCTGACCGTGTGCCTAACGTGGGGGGCGTGCGCCCGCGCCACGCGCGGCGCGGCGGTCGCGGACGCGCCCGCGGGCATGCCCGCCCGCGACGGGTGGCGCCCGCTGCTCGACGGGGCGTCGCTCGACGCCTGGCGCGGGTACCGGGGTGGGGCAATTCCGCCCGGGTGGGCGCTGGCCGACGGAGTGCTCACGCGGCACGGAGCCACCGGCGACCTGGTGACGCGCGAGGAATTCGGCGATTTCGAGCTCGCCTGGGAATGGAAGATCTCGACCGGCGGCGACGCGGGCGTGTTCTATCGCGGGACCGAAGCGTTCGAGCGCATCTACTGGACGGGCATCGAATACCAGTTGGAGGACGACGCCCACCCCGTCGACGGGCCGAGCCGCCTCGCCGCGTCCGGCGCGGTGTACGGGCTCTACCCGGTGCGGCCCGGGGTCGTGCGGCCCGCGGGGGAGTGGAACACGTCACGGATCGTCGCGCGCGGGGCGCACGTCGAGCACTGGCTCAACGGCGAGCGGGTGGCCGTCTACGAGTTGGGAAGCCCGGACTGGACGGCGCGCGTGGGGGCGAGCAAGTTCGCGCGCTGGCCGGCGTACGGCCGCGCGCTGCGCGGGCACCTTGCGATCCAGGGCGACCACGACTGTGACCTGGCGATCCGTGCCATGCGCGTCCGCGCGTTATCGTAGGCGGCAGCTCACCGCGGGCGCGTGCCCGCCCCTACCCGAACGAGACCCTCCGATGCGGATCCCCGTCGTGCTCGCGCTCGCCGTCCTCAGCCCCCTCGCCGCGGCTGCCGCGCAGTCCGGCGGCGTGGGAACGTCCGCGCCTCGCGCGCGAACCACCGATGGCCTCGTGCAGGGGGTCACAGCGCCGAGCGGTGTGCGGATGTTCCGTGGGATCCCATTCGCGGCGCCGCCGGTGCGCGAGCTGCGCTGGCGCCCGCCGCAGCCGGCGGTGCGTTGGACCGGCGTGCGGCCCGCCGACCGCTTCGCCAACCAGTGCATGCAGGCGCGAGTGTTCGGCGACATGATGTTCCGCAACGCCGGCGTGAGCGAGGACTGCCTCTACCTCAACGTCTGGGCGCCCGCGGCCGCGGCACGGCCTAACGCCGGTCTGCCGGTGCTCGTCTACTTCTACGGCGGCGGCTTCGTGGCCGGCGACGGATCCGAGCCGCGCTACGACGGCGAGAGCATGGCGCGGCAGGGGATCGTCGTCGTCACGCTCAGCTACCGGCTCGGCATTTTCGGCTTCTTTTCGCACCCCGAGCTGAGCGCAGAGTCGCCCGCGCACGCCTCTGGGAACTACGCGCTGATGGACCAGACGGCGGCGCTGCGCTGGGTGCGCGACAACATCGCCGCGTTCGGCGGCGATCCGCACCGGGTCACGATCGGCGGCGAATCGGCGGGCTCGTTCTCGGTCAGCGCGCAGATGGCCTCGCCGCTCGCGCAGGGGCTCTTTGCGCGGGCGATCGGCGAGAGCGGGGCATTCTTCTCGCGGACGATCTCGACGCCCGCGCGGACCGAGACCGAGCAGCGTGGTGCCGAGTTCGCGCGGAGCGTCGGCGCGCCGTCGCTCGCCGCGCTGCGCGCGCTGTCGGCGACCGAGTTGCTCGAAGCGTCGGGACGGCCGGGGGCCGCGCGCTTCGGCCCCAACGTGGACGGCTACTTCTTTTCGCAGGTGCCGGCGGAGATCTTCGCGGCCGGGCGGCAGGCGCACGTGCCGCTCCTGGCGGGGTGGAACTCGGAGGAGATGTCGGCGCGCGCGCTTCTGCCGGACGGGGCGACCCCGGCGACCACCGAGGCGCTCCTCACGCGCGTGTTCAAGGACCGGGCGGCGGACGCGGCGAAGGTGTTCCCGGCGGGCACGACCGAGGAGGCGGTGCAGTCGGCGACCGACCTCGCGAGCGACCAGTTCATCGGCTACTCGACGTGGAAGTGGCTCGACGTGCAGGCGCGCACGGGCGGGCAGCCGGTCTACCGGTACTTCTACGCCCACCCGCGCCCACCGCTCGTTCCGGCGATGGGCGACGCGCGGCCCGGGCTCGCCGGCGGGATCGAGCGCGGCACCGGGGCCGCACCGCAGCCGCCGGCGCGCGGCGCGGTGCATTCGGCGGAGATCGAGTACGCGTTAGGCAATCTGCCGCTCAATCACGTGTTCGCGTGGACGCCGGATGACCACACGGTCTCGGCGACGATGCAGCGCTACTTCGCGAATTTCATCACGACCGGCGACCCCAACGGTGGCGGACTTCCGCACTGGCCGGTCGGGGCCGTCAGCCCGGATGGGCAGGCGATGCGCATGCGGATCGACGTCGAATCGCGCGCCGAGCCCGAGCCGCGCGCGCGGTACCTGTTCCTCGACCAGGTGTTCGCGCGGGCGACGCCGTAAGGACCGGCGTTCGCGCCCGTGCGTGGCGCACGGTCTGCGAACGGGTCGGCCGAGGCGCGCGCCGCGGTCGTGGTTGCGACCATCCGGTGCCGCCCGGCTGGTGGGTGGAGATGGTGAGGATGACGACGAGCGAGCAGGCGGTCGTGGATGGTGGGGTGGCGCCTGAGGGCGCGGGTGGGGTGGAGCGGACCGCCGTGGGACCGTCGCGGCGGGATTTCCTGGTCGGCGCCGGCGCGCTCGGCCTCGCGGGCGGGGCCGCGCTGCCGCTGTTCGGCGCCCCGCTCGCGGCGTTCGCGCAGGCGCCGGTCGACCGCGGCCAGACCAACCCTGGAAGCGGCACCGGGCCCGGCGCGCAGCCGCCCGAGGTGCACTTTCCGCCCACCGAAAAGTCGACCGAGCGCCAGGAAGGGCAACCGCCCAACCCCGAGCCGCCGGACATGCGGGTCGGCTATTGCGCGATCGGACTCGGCCGCATCTCGCTGACCGAGATGATCCCGGGCATGCTGCAGAGCAAGCGCTCGCGGCTCGTCGCGGTCATGACCGGCGACCCCAACAAGGGGCGCGCGATCGCGCAGCAGTTTGGGCTCGACCCGCGACGCGTGTACGGCTACAACGAGTGGGATCGTCTGCGCGACGACCGCGCGGTCGAGGCCGTGTACGTCGGGACGCCGAACGCGCTGCACGCGGAGCACGTGGTGCACGCGGCGGGCGCGGGCAAGCACGTGCTCTGCGAGAAGCCGATGGCGACCAACGTGGCCGACGCGGAGCGCATGGTGCGCGCGTGCGCGGCGGCGGGGCGCAAGCTGATGATCGCCTACCGCATCCAGTACGAGCCGCACAACCGGCAGGCGATGCGCATGGTGCGCGACTCGGGGCCGGGGCGCGGGCCGTTAGGCAAGATCACGCTCATCGAGATGTTCAACGGCCAGGCGCAGGGCGACCCGACGCAGTGGCGGCAGAAGCTGGCGCTCTCGGGCGGGGGCTCGCTCCCCGACGTCGGCGTGTACTGCTTCAACACGGCGCGCTTCCTCACCGGGGAGGAGCCGGTCGAGATCCGCGCGCAGCTCATGGACCCCAAGGACGACCCGCGCTTCCGCGAGGTCGAGGAAACGGTGCTCTGGCAGATGCGCTTCCCGTCGGGGACGCTCGCCAACTGTGGGTGCAGCTACGGCACGCACCAGTCGCGGCGCTACCGCGTGAACGGCGAGGATGGCTGGGTCGAGGTCGATCCCGCGTTCGCCTACGAGGGGCTGCGGATGCGCCAGGCGCGGGCGGAGGGCAACGCCGAGTTGGTCACCAACCGCGAGATGAGCCAGAAGAGCCAGTTCATGCGCGAGGTCGACCACTTCTCGCAGTGCGTGCGCGAGAATCGGCAGCCGTACACGCCGGGCGAGGAGGGCGTGCAGGACCACCGCGTGCAGGCCGCGATCTACGAGGCCGCGCGCACGGGGCGGCCGGTGACGATGGCCCCGGTCGCCGGCAAGGACGCGTTCCGCGGGCCGCCGCCGCAGGAAACGATGTCGTGAGTCCACGCATGCGAAGGGGCGCCCGTCAGAGGCGCCCCTTCGCATGCGTGGGTCAGGCGGGCCGGCGGCGGGCCAGCGCTGTGCCAGCCGTCGACTCAGGGGAACGGGCGGCGGTCGTCGTGCGGGCGGCGGTCGCGGTCGTTGTACCCGCCGTTGTTGCCGTTGTCGTAGGCGCCGTTCCGCCCGTCGCCGCGGCCGTACTGCCCGCCGTTCGGCTGCCAGAACACGCGGACGCGGTAGAAATCCGCGCCGCCCTGCGGGTCGCGGATGCGCACGACGTTGTTGCCGATCACGTCGACGTTTCCGCGCCCGCTGAGGCGCTGCACGCTGATCTGCCCCGGCCCGCGCGGCGGGCCGCCGGTGTTGCGAAAGCGACCGGGGTTCTCGGCGCCGCCGATCCCGCGCACGTCGAAGCCACCCCGCCCCGGGAAGATCTGGACCTCGTGATCGACGCGGCCCTGCCACTCGTAGAGCAGCTGCGTGCCGCGCGGCTGGGCATTCGCCACGCTGGCAGCGAGGAGACTGGCGGAGAGACTGAGGATCGCGGCCGCGGCGCTCGCCGGACGGCGGCCTAACGCGAAGTGCTGCATGGCGGTGCTCCTGCGGATGTGACGTGCCCGTGCGTGAACGCGCGCGGAGGGGGCAACAGTGATGCCGCCCCTTTCGCCGGCCGCCGGGCGAGCGCGGGTGCTACGACGCGCGCTCGACGCCCGCGAACACGTCCGCGAACACGTCCGCGACCGGCATCGTGAACTCGGGGAGCACCGGTGCCGCATCCGCGACCGCGCCCTCGGCGAACGTGCGCCGCGTACCGTCCGGGGCGACGACTTCGATGCGCCGCCGGCGCGGGTCGACGAGCCAGACGAGTTGGGTACCTGCCGAGAAGAAGTCGTCGAGCTTCTCGTTCACCTCGGCCGGGATGTCGCTGGGTGACAATACTTCGACACCAAAGTCGGGCGCGATCGTGAACAGCCCCCTGAGCGGGATCTCGTCGGGCAGCCGCCCCGAGGCTGGACGATCGTCGCCATGGGACCTCCATCGAACGCTGGGGCGCGTCGCCCCGGAAGGCGCGTCGCCCCGGAAACTACCGCCGAGGCGTCGTCAGGCCGAGTCCGCCCCGAACACGTCGCGCGCCGCCCGGCGGAACTGCGCGTCCGCCCCGCCGACGATTGGGTCGCCGTGGCCGAACACCGCGTGCTCGAACGTGAGGCCGGCGAGCCGCTCGATGCTCGCGACCCCCTGCGCGATGTCCTCGTAGCCCAGGCTCCAGCCGAGGCGGTTACCACCGTTGCCTAACGCGTCGGCGGCGACGAGCAGGCCGCCCGCGTGCGGCAGCAGGAGCGTCACCTGGCCCGCGGCGTGTCCGGGCGCGTGCACGACGCGCCCACCGCCGGCAAACGGCAACTCGTCGCCGTCGGCGAGCATCCGGTCCGTCGCGCACGGTTCGATGCGCCGAGTCCGCGGGTCGAAGCCCGCGACGAACGCGGCCGAGCCGGGCGCGGGGGATTCGTGCATCGTCCGCCCGCCCACGCCCGCGGCCACCGCGGTCGCGTCGACGGCGTGCATCAGCACCTCGGCGCCGGTCAGGCGCTTGAGCTCTGCGAGGCTGCCCGTGTGGTCCACGTGCAGATGCGTCGCGACGATCCAGCGCACGTCCTCCGGTCGCCGCCCGAGGGCGGTGACCGCGCTGAGGATGGCCGGCGCGCTGCCGGCGAGCCCGGTGTCGACCAGTGCCAGAGGCGCGTCCGGCGCGTCGCCATCGGCGATCAGGTACGCGTGCACGATGCTGATCGGCAGGTCCCAGACGCCGGGAACGACCGGCGTCGGGGTCACCTGCTGCGGGATCGGCGGAAAGCCACTCATGCGGCGGCCCTCACGCCCGGACCGCTGCCGCGGCCGGCAGCGGCTGCTTGGGCGCCTGCGGGCGCGGTGCCGGGGCGGGCGCCGGCGTGCCGCCGCGCCCGTCCTGGTCGCCGTCGTAGTCGCGCTCCAGGCCCGGCTTGGCGACCGTGCCCTTGGCCTTGCGGTGAGCGAGGCGCTGCTGCAGCCCGTCGAAGTAGGTGTAGAGCACCGGCGTCACGTACAGCGTCACGATCTGTGAGAAGAGCAGGCCGCCGACCACCGCGACGCCTAACGGTTGGCGGCTCTTCGCCCCCGCCCCGAGCCCGAGCGCGATCGGCATCGTACCGACGAGCGCGGCCATCGTGGTCATCGTGATCGGGCGGAATCGCACGAGGCACGCCTCGAAGATCGATTCCTTCGGGTCGAGGTTGCGCGTGCGCTCGGCCTCGACGGCGAAGTCGACCATCATGATCGCGTTCTTCTTCACGAGCCCGATGAGGAGCACGAGGCCGATGAACGCGTACACCGAGAGTTCCTGATGGAAGATCCAGAGGGCGAGTAGCGCGCCGAAGACGGCGAACGGCAGGCCCGAGAGGATCGTGATCGGGTGGATGAAGCTCTCGTACAGCACGCCGAGGATCAGATAGATCACGAGGATCGCGAGCACCAGCAGCCCGGCCAGTCCGGCCTGGCTCGACTGGAACGCCTGCGCGGTGCCGCCGAAGGTCGTGATGATGCTCGACGACGCCGGGATCAGCGCGTCGGCCTGCTGCTGGACGAACTGCGTCGCCGTGCCGAGCGCGACGCCCGCGGGCAGGTTGAAGGAGATCGTCACCGAGGGCACCTGCCCCGAGTGGTTCACGGCGAGCGGACTGACCGTGTCCTGGACCGTCGTCACCGACGAGAGCGGGACGGACACCCCCGTGTTGCTCTTGACGTAGAGGAGTCCGAGCGCGCTCGGGTCGCGCTGGGCCGACGGAAGCAGCTCGAGCACCACCCAGTACTGATTGGTCGGCGTGTAGATGGTGCCGACCTGCCGCGCGCCGTACGCGTCGTAGAGCGTCTGTTCGATGCCCTGCGCGCTCACGCCCAGGGCGGCGGCCCGGTCGCGATCGATGACCAGCGCGGCGGTCGGGTTGGAGAGGAAGAGGTCGCTCGTCACGTCGCTCAGCAGCGGCGACTTCTGCAGCTGAAGCTGGAGCTGGTTGGCCACCCGGTAGAGCGTGGACAGGTTGGTGCCCTGCAGGGTGAACTGGTAGAGCGACGCCGTCTGCCGACCGCCGATCTGGATGGTCGGCGGGTTCTGCACGAAGGTCTGCAGCCCCGTGACGTGGTTGAGCTTGACCGTCAGCTCGCGCGCGACCGCGTCGGCGTCGAGGGAGCGCTCGTTGGGCGCCTTCAGGCGCATGACGAGCCGCCCCTGGTTGGTTCCCGAGCTGTTGCCCACGTTGCTCGTGAAGGCGGCCACGTTCGGGTCCTGCTGGACGATCGCCGCCGCCTGCTGCTGGTGGCGGACCATGTCGTCGTAGCTCGTGCCCTGGGCCGCGAGCGTGGTCGCCGTGAGGAAGCTCGTGTCGTCGCTCGGGATGAAGCTGGTCGGCACCGCCTTGAACAGGAAATAGGTGCCGACGAGCACGAACACCGAGCCGACGAGCACCACCGGGCGGTGGAACATCGTCCAGCGGAGCGTCGTCTCGTAGAACCGGTGCACCGCCTCGTACCCACGCTCGAACAGGTCGAGGATGGGGCGCAGCAGGCGTGGCGCCTCGTCGTGCAACGAGTCCTTGTGCTCCGCCGACGCGTGCGGGTTGGAGGCGTGCGTGAGCGTCGCCGCCGGCTCGGGCTGTGGCGCGTGCTGCGTCGAGGCCTGCTGCGGCGACGCGAGATTGCCGGCCTGCTCGCCCGTCTTCGGGTCGGTCGTGCGCTCACCCTCTGCGCCGGCCGCCTCGGGCGCGGCGTCCTTGAGGAAGCGCGAGGCGAGCATCGGCGTGATCGTCAGCGACACCACGCCCGAGACGAGGATCGAGACCGCGATCGTGACCGAGAACTCGCGGAACAACCGCCCGATGATCCCGCTCATGAACAGCAGCGGCAGGAACACCGCCGAGAGCGAGAGCGTCATCGAGAGCACCGTGAACGCCACCTCCTGCGCCCCGTCGAACGACGCCTGCATCGCCGTCTTTCCCATCTCGCGGTGGCGCACGATGTTCTCGAGCACCACGATCGCGTCGTCGACGACGAAGCCCACGGCCAGCGTGAGCGCCATGAGCGACAGGTTGTCGAGCGAGTAGCCGAGCACCCTCATGATCGCGAACGTGCCGGCCACCGAGAGCGGCAGCGCGAGCGACGGGATGGCCGTCGCGCGCGGCGAGCGCAGGAAGAGGAACACCACGCCGACGACGAGCACGAGGGTCAGCAGCAGCGTGAACTCGACGTCGTGTACGCTCTGCTGGATGGTCTGCGAGCGATCGTACATGATCGCCATGTTGATGCCGGCCGGCACGTTGGCGATGAGCTTGGGCAGCAGCGCCTTGACGTTGTCGGCCACCTCGACCGTGTTGGTCCCCGGCTGCCGCTGGATCGCGAGCGTGATCGAGCGGAGCATCGGCTGGCCCGTGGCGGGCGAGCCGAACCAGGCGGCCGTCTTGTCGTTCTGCACGCCCTCCTTGACGTCCGCGATGTCGCCGAGGCGCACCGGGGCCCCGTTGCGGTACGTGACGACGAGGTTGGAGAACTCGGTCGCTGCCTGGAGCTGGCCGTTCGCCTGCACCACGTACGCCCGGTTCGTTCCCCACAGCGTGCCGCTCGGCAGGTTCGGGCTCTGCGTCGAGACGGCGGTCGCCACGTCCTCGGTCCCGATCTGAAGCTGGGCCAGCTTGCTCGGGTCCATCTGCACGCGGACGGCGCGCTTCTGCGCGCCGTACACCTGCACCTGCGCGACGCCGTTGATCGTCGAGATCTGCTGCGCGAGGTTCGTCTCCGCGATCTCGTCCACGTCCGCCAGCGGGTGGGTCGTCGACGTCAGCGTGACGTAGAGGATCGGGGCGTTCGCCGGGTTCACCTTCTGATAGCTCGGCGGGATGATCCCCTGCGGCAGCGTGCGCAGCGTGGCACTGATGGCCGCCTGCACGTCCTGCGCGGCCGCGTCCACGTCGCGGTCGAGCGAGAACTGGAGCGTGATGCTCGTCGACCCGAGCGTGCTCGTCGACGTCATGTTGTCGATGCCGGCGATGGTCGAGAACTGCTTCTCGAGCACCGTGGCCACCGACGAGGCCATCGTCTCGGGACTGGCGCCCGGGAGCGACGCGTTCACCGTCACCGTCGGATAGTCGACGTTGGGCAGGTCGCTCACGGGGAGCGATTGCCACGCGAAGAATCCTGCCACCAGAAGCGACAGCAGGAACAGCGTGGTCATCACGGGCCGCTTGATGAACGGCGCGACGAAGTTCATGGCGAGATCCTCAGCGGTTGCCGTTCGTGCCCGTGCCGTTCGTGCCCGTACCGTTCGCGCCGTTGGCCGCGACGCGCTCGGGCGCCGCGCCGGTCGGCTGGCCGGACGGGCCCTGCCCGGCGCTCCCGGGCACGGCGTTCGGCGGCGGCGGCGCGCTTCCCGGCGGCTGCGTGGCCACGGTACGCGCAATCTTCATGACGCTGCCTGGAGTGAGGCGCGACTGCCCGTCGACGACGACGCGGTCGCCCACCGCCACTCCTTGCGTCACGAGGGTGACGCCGCCCACGGCCTGCCCCGCGACCACGGAAACCTGCCGTGCCTTGCCGGCCGAGTCGGGCATGAATACGTAGGGTCCCTGCGGCCCGTCCTGCACGGCC